>JAGNWH010000008.1:30036-42468 GCA_017986055.1 Limnohabitans sp.
TTCCATGGCTCAGCTATGGCCGCTTGCGCCCCTTGCACACCAATGCGGTTATTTTTGCGTTTGGCGGTTGCGGCTTGTTTGCGTCGGCTTATTACGTCGTGCAGCGCACTTGCAACGTCCGTTTGTTTAATGACAAATTGGCCGCCTTCACCTTTTGGGGCTGGCAGGCGGTGATTGTGCTGGCTGCAATTTCCCTGCCGCTGGGCTTTACCCAAAGCCGCGAATACGCTGAATTGATTTGGCCGATCGACATCTTAATTGCGGTTGTCTGGGTTGCTTTTGCGGTCGTTTTCTTTGGAACGATCGGCACTCGCAAAGTTCGTCACATTTATGTGGCGAATTGGTTCTTCGGTGCTTTCATCATTGCTGTTGCGTTATTGCACATTGTCAACAACATCCAGTTGCCAACCAGCTTGACCCATTCATATTCGGTCTATGCCGGTGTGCAAGACGCGATGGTGCAGTGGTGGTATGGCCACAACGCCGTGGGTTTCTTCCTGACCGCTGGCTTCCTGGGCATGATGTATTACTTCATTCCCAAGCAGGCAGAGCGTCCCGTGTATTCGTACCGTCTGTCGATCGTGCACTTCTGGGCCCTCATCTTCACTTACATGTGGGCCGGCCCTCACCACCTGCATTACACCGCCTTGCCTGACTGGACCCAGTCGATCGGCATGGTCTTTTCGCTGATTTTGTTGGCCCCCAGCTGGGGCGGCATGATCAACGGCATCATGACCCTGTCGGGCGCATGGCACAAACTGCGCGATGACCCGATCTTGCGTTTCCTGATCGTTTCCTTGTCGTTCTACGGCATGTCGACCTTCGAAGGTCCGATGATGTCCATCAAGACCGTCAATGCCTTGTCTCACTACACCGACTGGACGGTCGGCCATGTTCACTCCGGCGCTTTGGGCTGGGTGGGCTTGGTGACCATGGGCTCCATGTACTACCTGATTCCCCGTCTTTTCGGGCAGAAACAGATGTACAGCGTCAAAGCCATTGAAGTCCACTTCTGGACAGCCACCATTGGCATCGTGATTTACATCGCCGCGATGTGGATTGCCGGTGTGATGCAGGGCCTGATGTGGCGAGCCATCAACGCAGACGGCACTTTGACCTACACCTTTGTTGAGTCTGTCAAGGCGACCTTCCCGTTCTATGTATTGCGTTTGCTCGGTGGATTGCTTTACTTGGGAGGCATGTGTGTGATGCTGTGGAACACATTCAAGACAGCGACACAAGGCCGCTCTGTTGAAGTGCAAATTCCCGTGCTTGCCGCACACGCCTGAGGAGAAAAAATATGGCTGAAAACCAAAAATCGGGCGGTCTTTCCCACGAAAAGATCGAAACCAATAACTTCTTAATGATCGTGTTGATTTTCGTCGTGCTGCTTGTGGGCGGCATGGTTGAAATTGTGCCTCTGTTCTTCCAGAAGTCGACAATGCAACCCATCGAGGGTCTTAAGCCCTATACGGCCTTGCAAGTGATTGGTCGCGATGTGTATGTGCGCGAAGGTTGCTACAACTGCCACTCGCAGATGATTCGTCCATTTCGTGCGGAAACTCTGCGCTATGGTTCTTACTCGGTTGCGGGTGAGTTTGTTTATGACCATCCCTTCCAATGGGGCTCCAAGCGCACAGGACCTGACTTGGCCCGTGTGGGAGGCCGTTACAGCGATGAATGGCACCGCATCCACCTGAACAACCCCCGTGACGTGGTCCCTGAGTCCAATATGCCTGCTTATTCATGGCTGGCCAGCAATACTGTGGACAGTGTCAGTGTGCCTGCTCACATGAGAGCTCTGCGTGCATTGGGTGCACCTTATAGCGACGAAGAAATCAGCAAGTCCGCTGAAGAGGTCAAGGGGAAATCCGAGCTTGATGCCGTGATTGCTTACCTGCAGGTTTTGGGCATCCATCGCAAATAAACGGAGCAAATCATGGACATCAACATTCTGCGTTCCATCGTGACCGTGATCACTTTTGCCATCTTCCTTGGCATCATCTGGTGGGCCATGTCGCGTCGCAACCAAGCCAACTTTGACGAAGCCGCACAGTTGCCGTTTCGCCAAGATGACTGAATTGTCCTCAGCACATAACAAATCAAAGGAATCGAAATGAGTGACTTCATCAGCAATTTCTGGCACTTGTACGTGGCCGGTATCACGCTGGTCAGCATCATCGCCTGTCTGATCCTGCTCTGGTTCAGCGGCAAAGCCAAAGCCATGACCGCCAACGACAACACCACTGGCCACGTATGGGATGGTGATCTGCGTGAAATGAACAACCCTTTGCCACGCTGGTGGGTGGGCTTGTTCATCATCACCATCGTGTTCGCCTTCCTGTACTTGGCCATGTATCCCGGTGTGGGCAACTTGGCAGGAAAGTTTGGCTGGACCTCAGCGGGTCAATACGACGCAGAGGTCGCCAAGGCCAATGCCGAAGTGGCGCCCCTGTATGCCAAGTTTTCTGCCATGTCACCCGAGGATGTGGCCAAAGATCCTCAGGCACAGGCCATTGGTGACCGCTTGTTCATGAACAACTGCGCACAGTGTCACGGCTCTGACGCACGCGGCAGCAAGGGTTTCCCCAGCCTTGCTGACGCTGACTGGTTGTACGGCGGCACGCCCGAGATCATCAAAGCCACCCTGGTTCAGGGGCGCAATGGCAACATGCCTCCGATGGCCGCAGCGGTGGGCACGCCAGACGACGTGCGCAACGTCGCGCACTATGTGCTCAGCCTGTCTGGCAGCCCACACGACTCTTTGCGAGCCTCTTTGGGCAAATCCAAGTTTGGTGCTTGCGCTGCTTGTCATGGCATGGACGGCAAAGGCAACCATGCACTGGGTGCACCCAACTTGACCGACGACATTTGGCTGCACGGCTGGGGTGAAAACGCCATCGTCAACATGGTGAACAACGGCAAAGTCAACCAGATGCCCGCACAGGCAGCCAAGTTGACCGAAGGCCAGATTCATGTTTTGGCGTCCTATGTCTGGGGCTTGTCTAACAAGACGGCTGCAGCCAACAAGTAAGGCATTCAAACCGTCTGCGTCATTGAATCAGGACACCCCTACCGGGTGTCTTGTGCATTTAAAGGTAAGTGTTTTGGACCCCAAAGAAAATCCTCCTCGCAAAGTCGTGCCTATCGTCCCTGTGAACGATGCGTCGAATGCTGGGGATGACGTACAGATGGTTTCTCTGTATGCCGCGACCCAAAAACTGTATCCACGCACCGTGCATGGCATTTTTGCCAAATGGCGCTGGATCACGGTGTTCTTGACGCAACTGGTTTTTTACGGTTTGCCATGGATCGAATGGGGTCAACGCCAGGCTGTGCTTTTTGATTTGGGTGCACGCCGTTTTTATATCTTTGGTTTGGTGCTTTACCCCCAAGACTTCATTTACCTGACGGCGATCCTTGTCATCGCTGCGTTCTCACTTTTTCTGTTCACGGCGGTGGCGGGTCGCTTGTGGTGTGGTTATGCCTGCCCACAAACGGTGTACAGCGAAATATTCATGTGGGTCGAACGCAAAATCGAAGGCGATCGGTCGGCCCGCATCAGGCTCGACGATGCGAGCATGTCAACGGAGAAACTGTTCAAGAAGTGGTACAAGCACATCGTCTGGTTGGCGATTGCCATGTGGACAGGTTTCACGTTTGTCGGTTACTTCACGCCCATCAAAGATTTAGGCATGGAATTTTTCCTGGGCAACATGAGCTCGTGGGAAGTTTTTTGGGTGTTTTTCTATGCCTTTGCCACCTACGGCAATGCCGGTTTCATGCGCGAGCAGGTGTGTAAATACATGTGTCCCTATGCGCGCTTTCAGAGCGCCATGTTCGACAAAGACACCCTGATCGTGACTTACGATGCCGAGCGCGGTGAGCCACGGGGTGCACGCTCGAAAAAGGCCGATCCAGCTTCTCTGGGCCTCGGCGCATGTGTCGACTGCAGTTTGTGCGTTCAGGTGTGTCCGACTGGCATCGACATTCGCAAGGGTTTGCAATACGAATGCATTGGCTGCGGCGCCTGTGCAGACGTGTGTGACACGGTGATGGACAAAGTGGGCTATCCACGCGGATTGGTCAAATACTCGACCGAAAACGCCATGCAGAACCACTGGACGGCAGAGCAAACTTGGCGTCATGTGTTCCGTCCTCGTGTTTTGATCTACATCGGCATTTTGGTGCTGGTGGTGGCGGCTTTGTTCACCAGTCTGGGCTTGCGCAAACCATTCAAAGTAGATGTGGTCCGCGACCGCGCTTCGTTGGCCCGAATTGTGGCCGGAGGAAAGATTGAAAACGTCTATCGACTGCAGATCATGAATGCGGCCGAAACGCCCTTGGATTTCCGCCTGACGGCGCAAGGCTTGCCCGATTTGTCACTGGTTACCGACAGTGATGTGCGTGTGGCACCGACCGAATCTCTTTGGGTGTCGGTCCGTTTGCAGTTGCCTTATGACGCAGCACCTTCTGGTTCGCACCCGATTGTGTTCACGATACAGTCGGTGAAAGAGGGCGGGCAGGTGCTGGCCGAATTGCAGGAAAAATCCGTTTTCCTGGTGCCTCGTTGATATTTTCACAAAGGTTTGAGCATGTCCAATCCCCGTGTTTCCAATTTGCCCAAGCAGCCTTGGTGGTCTTATGGCCACGTCTGGCTTGTGATTGCCGGTCCTTTGGTGGTGGTGGTCGCTTCATTCATCACCTTTTATCTGGCTGCGAATGGCCAAGACCCCGTGTTGAGCCAGTCCAGCGTTGATGTCAACGCCAATGCGGCGGATGCACGAACCACACTCGCACCCGCAATGCAAGCCAGAAACCATGCGGCCACGGGCACATTGCCCTCGACCGATTCAAAAAACAAACCCTGAACGGGTTGCAGGAGACCGACATGTGGGCAAAACGAATGATGTGGATTGCATGGCCAGCATTCCTGGTGGCGGGTCTCCTCGAGGTGCTGGTGTTCGCACTGGTCGACCCGCAGGATTTGCAATGGTTTGGGCACTCGTTGTCCTTGTCTCGTCAAGGCGTTTACACCTTGGCTTTTTTCGCCTTCTGGGCCTTGACCATGGTGTCGAGCGGACTGACCACGCTGTTGGCCATGTCTCCCTTTGAGGTCAATCGCTGTCCTGTGCCTGGAGACCAACGGCCGAGCGACTGCTCTCGTCAAGGCGAAAAAGGCTGCTGAAAAGGCTGAACTGCGCCAGACATTCAAGCCTGGCGCAGGGCTTTATTGGCAATGGTGGTTGCTGTTCACCAAGCGTTGCAAGCCATCCGTGTCCAAGATGCGCACATGCCGTTGCTTGACCTCGACGGTGCCGTCTTCGACAAATTTGGAAAATGTTCGGCTCACTGTCTCAAGTTTGAGCCCCAGGTAACTGCCGATTTCTTCGCGGGTCATGCGCAAGACCAGTTCTGATTGCGAAAACCCCCGTGCGTGCAAGCGTTGCACCAGGTTCAGTAAAAAGGCGGCCAAGCGCTCTTCGGCCCGCATGCTGCCCAAAAGCAGCATCACACCATGCTCACGCACAATCTCTCGGCTCATGATTTTGTGCACATGGCTTTGAAGTGCTGTTACTTCACGTGAGATCTCTTCAATGCGGTCAAAGGGCATGACGCAGACTTCGGCGTCTTCCAGAGCAACGGCGTCGCAGCTGTGTTGGTCGTTCACGATGCCGTCCAGACCAATGATCTCGCCCGCCATCTGAAAGCCCGTGACCTGGTCGCGTCCGTCTTCGGTGGCCAGACAGGTTTTGAAAAAACCGGTTCGAATGGCGTACAGCGAGGTGAACTTTTCACCGTTGGTGAACAAGGTGGCTCCACGTTTGATTTTCCGACGGACAGCCACCAGATCGTCCAGGCGGTTCAAGTCGTGGTCGCTCAGACCCATGGGCATGCACAACTCGCGCAAGTTGCAATTGGAGCAGGCGACGTTGATGAGTTGGGGATTCATGGTTTATCTCATGGTGCGGAAATGGATTTGCCTTGGATCAAGCTGTTAGCTTAAACCTAAAAAACAATCAAATTTGAGGGTCTACCCGGTTCAGGCCAAAAATCACCAATAACCAGTAGTCAGTTGACTTGAGTCAATACTTCGGGTGATGCAAACGGGCAAAGTCGATGCCTTGTTTTGAACACGATCGAACTCAATAAGGGGCAGACACATGTCCGTCATCACACCTGAATTGCTCACACGTTTTGATGTGCCTGGCCCACGCTACACATCGTACCCAACGGCAGACCGTTTTGTAGAAGCCTTTGCTGAGGCTGACTACGTGCAAGCATTGGCTCAGCGCCAATCTGGCGTGGTCGGCAAGCAAACGCCCTTGTCTTTGTATGTGCACATCCCGTTCTGCGAGTCGCTTTGCTACTACTGTGCTTGCAACAAAATCATCACCAAACACAAAGAGCGGTCTGCTGATTATTTGCGCTACCTGAGCAAAGAGATTGAGTTGCACACCCGGCATTTGGGGCGGGGGCAGTCGGTCAGCCAGTTGCATCTGGGCGGCGGCACACCCACATTTATGAGCGATGACGAATTGCGTCAACTCATGAGCATGCTGCGCCAGCATTTTGAATTCGTGCCGGGCGGGGAGTACTCGGTCGAAGTCGACCCGCGCACCGTCGATGAAGGCCGATTGGCCGTTTTGGCAGAGCTGGGATTCAACCGCCTGAGCTTTGGCGTGCAGGACTTTGACCCTGCTGTTCAAAAAGCGGTTCACCGCATCCAGCCAGCCGATCAAGTCTTTCAGTTGGTCGATGCCGCCCGCCGCCTCGGCTTTGAGTCGATCAATGTCGATCTGATTTATGGTTTGCCGCTGCAAACGCCTGAGTCCTTTGACCGCACCTTGGCACAGATCAACAGCCTGCGCCCGGACCGCATCGCCCTTTACGCCTATGCGCATTTGCCCGAACGCTTCAAGCCCCAACGTCGCATTCATGCCCAAGAACTGCCCTCGGGCGGTGACAAGGTGGCGATGCTGTCGCGCTCGTTGGATGCATTGACCGATGCGGGTTATGTGTACATCGGCATGGACCACTTTGCCTTGCCGCAGGATGCTTTGGCGGTGGCAAAGCGACAAGGTCGTTTGCACCGCAATTTTCAAGGCTACAGCACACAGGCCGACTGCGACCTGATCGCTCTGGGCGTTTCATCGATTGGCCGCGTGGGCGCAAGCTACAGCCAGAACGCCAAGACCATGGAAGAGTATTGCGACCTGCTGGATCAGGGGCACTTTCCGGTGGTGCGTGGCTTGACTTTGACCCGCGATGACCTGATCCGTCGTTCGGTCATCATGGCGTTGATGTGCCAGGGACATTTGGAGTTCGAGGCCATCAATCTGGCTTGGCTCATTGACTTCCAAACTTTGTTTTCCAAAGAACTGGCCCAGCTGGAATCCATGCAAAGCCAAGGCCTGGTGCAGTTGAGTAATACCGGCATTCAGGTCACACCGATGGGTTGGTTTTTTGTACGAGGTGTGGCCATGGTGTTTGACCGTTATCTGCAAGCCGACCGCAACCACACCCGCTTTTCTAAAATCATCTGAGTGATTGCGTTGAACGGGTGTCCGACCACCTTGAGTGCTGCTTCGCAGACAATGCGGTCATCGAGCAACAAGTGGACCTTCTATGCAAAGTTCTTTGGCCATGACGGCCTTGATGATGGGCGTGTTGGGCGGCCCCCATTGCGTGGCGATGTGTGGCGCAGCCTGTGCGGGCCTTGGCCAGGCAGCGGGTGAGCGGCGCAACCAGGCTTTGTGGGCCTTTCAAATCGGCCGCTTGGCCGGGTATTCGTTGCTGGGCGCAGTGGCTGCGGCCAGTGTGCAGGCTTTGGGGTGGCTGACCACGCAGTCGGCCGCCATTCGACCGGTGTGGACTTTGCTGCATTTGGCGGCTTTGGCGCTCGGCTTGTTGCTCATGCTTCAGGCCAGACAACCTGTGTGGCTCGACGACGCGGCACGCCGACTGTGGGCTCGTGTCCGAGCCTTCAACACCCGATGGGGGCGCGCTGCGCCCTGGATGGTGGGCGGTTTGTGGGCCTTGATGCCCTGTGGCCTGCTGTATTCGGCCGTGATGGTGGCTGCATTGACCAGTCAGCCGTTAGAGGGAGCGGCCACCATGGCCTTGTTCGCGCTGGGCAGCAGCCTCAGTCTGTGGGCCGGGCCATGGTTGTTTTTGCGCATGCAATCCTTGGGCGATGGGGCATGGGGCATGCGCGTGGCGGGCTTCGCCTTGGCTGCCGTGTCGGCATGGGCCTTGTGGATGGGCCTCGTGCACGATCAAGCGCCTTGGTGCGTGACACCCTGATCTGATGCCTTACGCTCTTAAGGCGATTCGGGCGTTAGCGACACACCTTCCCATTTTTGGGGATATCAGGCGGACAAACCCTTGTAGAGCATGTAAGCGGCCAGCACGTACAACACGCTGGCAAACACGCGCTTGAGTTGTTTCACGGGCAGTTTGTGGGCTGTGGCCGCACCCAGAGGGGCCATGAGCACGCTGCAAACGGCAATCACCACCAACGCAGGCAGCCACAGGTAACCAAAGCTGTAATCGGGCAGATTTTGGACGTTCTGGCCACTCACGATGTACCCCATCACATTGGCCAACGCAATTGGAAAACCCAAGGCCGCACTGGTGGCCACGGCGTTGTGAATGGCCACGTTGCACCAGGTCATGAAAGGCACGCTGATGAAACCGCCACCAGCACCCACCAGGCCAGACAGCAGACCGATCAGACCGCCTGCGCCCAGCAAACCGCTGAAACCCGGCACTTGGCGCGTTGGCGCGGGCTTTTTATCCAGAAACATCTGCGTGGCCGAAAAGCCCACAAACAGTGCAAAAAACAAGGCCAGGTAAGTGCCCTTGGCAAACGCAAAAATACCCAAGCTGCCGATCAAGCTGCCGATCACGATGCCCGGGGCCAATCCTTTGACCAGGTCCCAGCGCACGGCCTTTTTCTTGTGGTGAGCCCGCACACTGGACACCGAGGTAAAGATGATCGTGGCCATCGAGGTGGCAATCGCCATCTTGACCGCCAGATCAGGCCCAACGCCACGCGCACCCAGCAAATAAGTCAGGAACGGCACCATGATCATGCCGCCGCCAATGCCCAAAAGCCCTGCCAAAAAACCGGTGCAAAGGCCAAGAACAGCCAATTCGGCCAACAGCAGAGGTTCGATGATCATGGTATCGGGGGGGTAATGGAAGTAGAAGGTGTCTGCGAGTGCCACCGGACCGGCATCCTGAACCGGGGTTCAGGTGGGCGAGGGCAGACTGGCGTTGGGTTCATCTGACGCGAGATGATCACGCTCACCAGCCAATGTACCAAGCCCGGGCTCTAAGAGCATTGGTTCAAGGAAATATAAAGCCCGGCATGCACCGCAGACAGCGCGATTGTAGGTCTTAATTTAAACCCGCAAGCAGACCAAGCCTGTCTTAAATCAACTGCCCATCTTGTTCCAGAACCTGATCGAGTCGTTTGAGCAACTGGCTTAAGCGGTGCTGGGATTCTTGAGGAATATCAGATACAGCTGCAGTGGCAACCGTTGTGCTGGGCGCTGCCTCAGGCGACTCAAACGCCAGGTTCAAGGCGGCCAGAACAGCAATCCTGTCGCGCGCCTTGATCTTGCCCGCATCGCGAATTTTGCACATGGCCACGTCCACTTTGCTGACCGCTGAAAGCAAGCGTTCTTCGCCTCCTTCAGGGCAACCCAAAATGTAGCTTTGGCCCATGATCTGGACATCTAATTGTTTGTTGCTCATGCTGAAGCCTCAGGAGATGCAGGGGCAGATGTGGGCAAGCGCTCGATCAAGGCATCCACGCGGGCTCGGGCTGCAGCCAAACGGGACTTGAGCTGGTCGCGCTCCAAGGTGAGTATTTGGACTTGCTGAGCCAGCAAAGCGTTGGTGCGTTGAAGCTCTTCGTGGCGCAGCAACAAATGATCCACACGCTCGGCAATTTGATCAATGGTGTCGGAATGGGCCATGGCAGACAAAGAAAAGTGGTCTCACATTGTAGTGGCTGGGGCCGTTTGTAGGCTGGCCGACAGGTTCCAACTTAAAATAGCTGCTGTTGGTGCTCGCGATGCCAGTTCACGGCGCGCAGTTCAACGGGAAGCAGGAGGGAAAAGCCACCACGGCCCACCTAACCTGCGCTGCCCCCGCAACGGTAAGCAGACGGGTTTTCAGTCAAACGAAAACCCAGCTTTCATCTCAAACCACTGGTCGCCCTGAAACAGGCAGCCGGGAAGGTGATGAAGGTCGCTCTGTCAGCCCGGATACCGGCCAACAAGGTGACCTGTCGCAAGACTGGTTTTAAAGCCCATGCACTGTCGGGGAAGGCGGTGAGGGCGTTTGACTTGTTAGTTTTAAATCATGAAGAAATCTATTCGTCTCAGCACGTGTGCACTCGCGCGTTTTTCTGCGCCCGCGCTTTCTGTTCTGTCTTTGGCTGTGGCTGCTAGCGTTCAGGCGCAAGGCATTGAAATCAATCCGGTGGTTGTTTCTGCTTCGCGCATGGAGCAACCTTTATCGCAGGTTCTGTCATCTGTGTCGGTCATCGCGCGTGCGGACATAGATAATTCGCAAGTTGCAACTTTGGCTGATTTGCTACAAGGCGAAGCAGGCGTTGAGTTTGGTCGCAACGGTGGACCAGGGAGTACGACTTCGTTTTTCTTGCGTGGGCAAGAAAGCATCAATACTGTGGTGTTAATTGATGGCGTTAGAGCTCAAGTTGATCAGATCGGTGCAATTCAAACGACCGACTTTCCTTTGAATCAAATAGAAAGGGTTGAAGTCCTCAAAGGTGATGTGAGTGCTCTTTACGGGAATGGCGCGATTGGAGGCGTGATTAACATCATTACGCGCGAAAACAAAGGAACACCTAAGGCTTATGGCAGTACATCACTGGGCTCCTACAACACCCAGAAAGTCTTCGTGGGATATGGGGGAACAGCTGAAGATGTGAACTTCGATTTGAATGTGGGTCAGGATAAATCGGCGGGCTTTTCAACAATGAATACGATGCAAAAACTGCTTGCAAATTCAGATGTTGATGGTTACAAGAGTCAATATGCATTAGCTAAGCTCGAAAAGCGAATTTCGGCCAATACGAAAGTAGGCGTTCGCTTAAATTACAGTTCGTCAGATGTTGACTATGACACTGGCGCTTCTTTTGAATTTCCAACAGGTACACATAATTTTAAGAAAAACAAAGAATCTGTATCTGTTTATGTCCGTCAAGTAGTGAATTCAGAATGGATCAGCAGTTTGAATTTGACCCATTCCGAATATAAATATGACGATGCCCTCAACGGTGGGCCATGGCCAGCATCTGGTTATACCAATAGCTATTTTCGCGGGCGCCAAAACACTGCATCGTGGAATAACTCATATCAAATTCAACCCCAAACAAAAACGGTTTTTGGTGTGGATTTGAGTGAAGATACCTTTGATGCCAATGGCTCCCTAAGTGCGTATGCACTCAATCGTCGTAGCATAGGAACTTATGCTGGTGTCACACATCAGATTAACAAGTTGAGCGTTCAAGCCAACGCTCGACGTGATGAGTTCCACCAGCAAAAAGAAAATAGCCTATCTGGAGGGAACTACACCGCGAACACAGGCTTGCTTGGTCTTGGTTATCAGCTTGATTCATTTTGGATTTTGACCGGAACGGTGTCCTCAGGTTTTAGTGCACCAACGGTGTATGCGGTGAATTCAAACGCTAACATCAAACCAGAACATCACCATAGCCAAGAAGTAGGCGCAACATATCAAGTTGATGATGTATTGATGCGCGTTGTGTATTTCCAAAGTAATGCAAAAGACGCAATAATTTACAACAATGCGTATCGCTATATAAACAGTGATATTGATAACAAGGGTTTGGAGCTGACTGCGCGAGTCAAATTTCAAGGGTACTCCATCAAGTCGTCGGTCACACTGCAAAATCCGAGAGATGTTGGTCAAAATCTTACTCAAGCCAGACGAGCGAAAGAGTATGGATCTTTGGATGTTTCGAAAATGCTGTCAGGGTATGAGTTAGGCGCAAGGCTTTACGCGGCAGGTTCTCGTCGAGATAGTAATTTCACAAGTACGACTCTTCCTGGTTATTCCACCATGGCCTTCTACGCCAGTCGAAAAATCGACAACGAATGGACGGCTCGCGTGAAACTGGATAATGCATTTGATCGTCAGTACCAGTTGGCCTATGGCTACAACACCCCAGGCCGTGGCATCTACGCCACCTTGCAATACCAACCGAAGTAACTTGAATGCTTGAGCTGCTCCCCCAACGCATTGTCTGCCTCACCGAGGAAACGACAGAGTGGCTGTACTTGCTGGGGGAAGAGGTGCGCATTGTGGGCATCTCGGGCTACACCGTGCGTCCGCGTCGGGCCCGTGAAGAAAAGCCCAAAGTCAGCGCAT
>JAGNWH010000144.1:0-3936 GCA_017986055.1 Limnohabitans sp.
TTCATGGTCACCAAGGCGCGGCCTTTGGGCAGCCAGTCCACGGCCTGGCGCAAGTTTTCACCTGCCACGCCCTTGATCTCGTGGGCGTTTTCCATCAGCTTGTCGAGCGAGCCGTATTCGAGCAGCCACTTGGCCGCTGTCTTGGGGCCCACTTTGTGCACGCCGGGCACGTTGTCCACCGGGTCGCCCACCAAGGTCTGGTAGTCGATCATCAGCGAGGGCGGCACGCCAAACTCTTCGGTCACACCCGCCACATCGCGCACCTTGCCGTTCATCGTGTCGATGATGGTGATGTGCGCGTTGACCAGCTGGCTCAGGTCCTTGTCGCCGCTTGACACCGTGACCTGGATGCCCTGCTGGGCGGCCGTGTGCGCCAGCGTGGCGATCACGTCGTCGGCCTCCACGCCGGGCACGTCCAGCACCGTCCAGCCCATCAGGCGCACCAGTTCGTGAATGGGTTCGATCTGCGTGCGCAAATCGTCAGGCATAGGACTGCGGTGGGCCTTGTACTCGGGGTACATCTCGTCGCGGAAAGTGGGGCCTTTGGCATCAAACACGCAGGCGGCATAGACGGCGGGCACATCCTTGCGCAGCCGCTCCATCATGTTGATCATGCCGCGAATGGCGCCCGTCGCGGCACTCGTCGGATCGCCGGGGACGGCCCGCAGGTCGGGCATGGCGTGGAAGGCACGGTACAGGTAGCTGGAGCCGTCGACCAGCAAGAGGCTGGGTTTGGATGTTTCAGGGGTGTTTTCGCTCATCCCCCGATTGTGTACCGGCTTTACACCCGAAAAACCACCATGACTTGGGGCTGGCGGCGCGGGGCCTCAGAGGCGCTTCGCTTTGCCACATCGGCCCCGCGCCGCCAGCCCTTTCCGGATCATTTTTGACTTATCGCCCTCTACAATCGTCGTTTTATTACCCAAGCCAGCCCGAGCTGGCGCTCACACCTCTTCCCATGGCGGTATTCACCGAAGTCTCTGAAGCCCAGGCCAACGACCTGATGCAAGCCCTGAATTTGGGCCAACTCACTGCCTTGCGCGGCATCGAAGGCGGTATCGAAAACACCAATTACTTCGCCACCACCGAACAGGGCGAGTACGTGCTCACCCTGTTCGAGCGCCTGACACATGCGCAGCTGCCGTTTTATCTGTTGTTGATGAAACACCTGGCCGGGCGCGGCATTCCCGTGCCGGACCCTGCCGCCAACCGCGATGGCGATGTCCTTCACACCGTGGCCGGAAAACCCGCTGCTGTCGTCAACAAGTTGGCAGGCAAGAGCCAATTGCAACCGCAGACTGTGCACGCAGCCGCCGTGGGCGAAATGCTCGCACGCATGCACCTGGCGGGGGCCGACTACAACCGCAGCCAGCCCAACCTTCGCGGCCTGCCTTGGTGGAACGAGACCGTGCCCGTGGTGCTGCCTTATCTGGACGAATCCCAGTCCAGCCTGCTGCGCAGCGAACTGGCCTTTCAAAACCACACGGCGGCCAGCGCCGCATATGCGGCCCTGCCACGAGGCCCGGTGCATGCCGATCTGTTCCGCGACAACGTGATGTTTGACGGCGAGCGGCTGACGGGTTTCTTTGATTTCTATTTTGCGGGGGTGGACACTTGGCTGTTTGACTTGGCGGTGTGCCTCAACGACTGGTGCATCGACTTGCCCACAGGCGTGCACGATGCCGAACGCGCCCAAGCCATGCTGAAAGCCTACAACCAGGTGCGCCCCTTGAGCGCAGCAGAGCGCGAGCTGCTGCCTGCCCTTTTGCGGGCAGGGGCTTTGCGTTTCTGGATTTCAAGGCTCTGGGACTACCATCTGCCCCGTGAAGCCTCCATGCTCACACCCCACGACCCCACGCACTTTGAGCGCGTGCTGCGTGGCCGCGTCGACCACCCTGTTTTGGCCTCTGCCCTCATTTGACACCATGAACCTGCACATCGTTCCCGCCCGAACAGGCCTCCACTGGGCCATGCAAGGCGTGCGTACCTTCTGGCGCCAGCCACTGGCCATGTCGGGCTTGTTCTTTTTGTTCATGGCCAGCGTGTCGATCGTGTCCATGGTGCCCTTTGTTGGCGGCGCTTTGGCTTTGGTGATATTGCCTGCGCTCACGCTGGGCATGATGGCCGCCACACAAACCGCCGTGCTGGGCAAATTTCCCATGCCCAGCATTTTGTTTGTTGCGCTGAAGGCAGGCCCCCAACGCAAAACCATGCTCCACTTGGGTGGCTGGTACGCGATGATGTTTTTGGGCCTGATGCTCGCGTCCATGCTGGCCGACGGTGGCACCTTTGCCAAAGTCTATTTCGGCGGCAGCCCCATGACGCCTGAAGTGGTCAATACCGAATCATTTCAAGCGGCTTTGTGGATCTCGATGGTGCTGTACATCCCGGTGTCCATGATGTTCTGGCATGCCCCGGCTCTGGTCTATTGGCATGGTCTGCCTGCCGGCAAAAGCCTGTTTTTCAGCCTGGTGGCCTGCTGGCGTAACCTGAAGGCTTTCTCGGTCTATGTGCTGGTCTGGATCGGCATTTTCACCGGCTCAGGCATTGTGGCCTTGCTGGTCGCCAGCTTGCTGGGCGATCCGCAGTTGATGATGGCGATACTCATGCCCATGGCCTTGATGGTGGCAGCGATGTTCTTCACATCCATGCTGTTCACCGTGCAAGACTGCTTCAGCGCCAGCCCTGACGAACCTGTTTAACCCGGCAGGCTCACGGGCAAAAGCCCGTCAGCATCTGGCGTTGGGCTTTGCATCTCAGTGGTGATGACCGTGCGCACCGTGCGCGTGGCGGTGGGTCACCTCTTCTTCTGACGCAGCACGCACTTCCTGCACCGTCAAGCTCAGGGTCAAGTGCTGACCAGCCCAAGGGTGGTTGGCGTCCAAAATGACTTTGTCGCCCTTGATCTTGACCACATTGAAAACCTGTTCATGGCCCTCGGCCGAGCGGCCACGCAGCTGACCGCCCACTTTGACGCCCGGTGGGAATTCGCTTTTGGGGATGGTCTGCACCAGTGCCTCATCGCGTTCACCAAAGGCGTCTGCCGGGGCCAGCTTCAAAGTGGTGGTAAAGCCCACTTCCTGCCCTTCTAACGCTTCTTCAATTTTGGGGAAAGTGTTGTCATAACCGCCGTGCAGGTAAGCGGTGGGCTCTTGTGTCTTGTCGAGCAACTGGCCTTGGGCGTTCACCACTTTGTGGTGCATGGTGACGACGGTGTCTTTGGTGATTTTCATCTGGCATTTCCAAGTTTTGAAACCCTGAATTGTCGTTCAGTTGCGCGGCCCCCAGCGACGGGCGATCCACATCGGTCGTCCTGACACCCGTCGTCCTCGCGCATGCGGGGATCCATGCCTGCGACGACCATGGATTCCCGCCTTCGCGGGAATGACGAAAAAGGGCAATGACGACAAAAATAGACGCGAAGCGCACTCAAACCACGGTGAGTTTGGCCACGCTCAGCGCCAGCCACTTCACGCCGTGGCGCGGGAAATTCACTTGTGCGCGGGCATCGACCCCGGCACCTTCGACCGCCAGCACCTTGCCCTCACCAAATTTGGTGTGGAAGACGTTTTTGCCAGCGCTGATGCCGTGCTCAGGTTCGGCCTTTTGCACCGGCACGGGCGGGCTTTTGTAGGTTTCGGTGCTCAGGCTGCTCTGGCCCCAGGCAGGTCGGGCATGGCGGCTTTGCGCCGGGGTCTGACCCCAGCCACCACCAGAACCACCTGACGCACTGCCATAAGCGCCGCCACCACCGCCCGTGCCCAGGTTAGAAAATCCGGCTTGCTTGGGCGTGATCCATTTCAGGCATTCTTCTGGCAACTCTTCCAGAAAACGGCTTTTCAGGTTGTATCGGGTCTGGCCGTGCAGCATGCGGGTTTGCGAATGGCTCAGATACAGGCGCTTGCGGGCGCGTGTGATGGCCACATACATCAGACG
>JAGNWH010000059.1:0-13011 GCA_017986055.1 Limnohabitans sp.
CGCAGTGCCGCCAAAATGGCGACTGTGGCGTACATGCCAGTGAACAAATCGGCCACGGCCACCCCCACTTTTTGGGGGCCGCCACCCAGATCATCGCGTTCTCCGGTGACGCTCATCAGGCCACCAATGCCTTGCACGGCGTAATCGTAGCCTGCGCGTTCGCGGTAAGGGCCGGTCTGGCCAAAGCCCGTCACGCTGCAATAAACCAGCTTGGGGTTGAGGGCGCTCAGGCTGGGGTAGTCTAGGCCGTAACGGGCCATGTCGCCCACCTTGAAGTTTTCAACGAACACGTGGCAATGCTTCACCAACTCGCGAATCAGCGCCTGACCTTCAGGCTGGGCGATGTCGCAGGTCACAGACCGTTTGTTGCGGTTGGCACCCAAGTAATACGCCGCCTCGGCGGTGTCCTGACCTTCGGCGTCTTTCAGAAAAGGCGGCCCCCAGGTACGGGTGTCGTCGCCGCTGCCGGGACGTTCGATTTTGATGACATCGGCCCCCAGGTCGGCCAATGTCTGGGTACACCATGGGCCCGCCAATACGCGGGAGAGGTCAAGAACGCGGATACCGTCAAGTGAATTCATGCATTCATTGTCGCGAAAAATCCAGCCTGTCGCTGATCAGGATAATCACCCCATGCAAAACCATTTCATGGCCGTCACGGCCAGCCTGATATTTAGCGTTGCTTTGAGCGCCTGCAGCCCCGACCAGAACTGGCGTGAAGTCACGTTGGACGGCAGCACGCTCAAAGCCCAGTTGCCTTGTAAACCCGACCGCACCACGCGCTCTGTGCCATTGGGGGGCGTGGCTGTGGACTTGCAAGTCGTCGGTTGCGACAGTGGCACGGCCATCGTGGCGGTCATGACCGCACCTTTGCAGGCGGGTGCCGATGCCAATGCCGTGATGTCCGGGTGGCAAAAAGCCACGCTGGACAACGCCCGGATCAAGCAGCCTTTGGCGCTTGAGCAGCTGCAGAACTGGCACCGTCCAGGGCAATTGCCACTGGCTTCGTCTGTTCGAATTCAGGCCCAAGGTCTGCGGGCCAATGGGGATGCGGTGACCATGGCCGCCGTCTGGGGTGCTGTGGCCGATGGCGACCATGTGCGGCTGATCCATGCGGTGGTGTATGACCGCCAAATTTCGCCCGAAATGGCCAATACCTTGTTTGACGGGCTGAAACCATGACCGCTGCGACTTTGGCTCAGCCCGCTCATTTGCCACGCCGGATGGCCGTGGTGGTCTTTTTGGCGTTTGCGCTGGCGTATTTTTTCTCGGCTTTGGTGCGTGCCATTACCGCCACTTTGTCGCCCACGCTCCTCACGGAGTTCAGCCTGAATGCGCAAGACCTGGGCCTGTTGGCGGGCGGGTACTTTTTGGGCTTTTCGCTGACCCAGTTGCCTTTGGGTCGCTTGCTGGACAGGCATGGCCCCAAAAAAGTGGTGCTGGCTTTTTTGTCGTTTGCCGTGTTGGGGTGCCTGGCGTTTTCGTGGGCTGACAGTTTTCATGGCCTGCTGGCAGCTCGTGTGCTGTGCGGCATGGGCGTGAGCGCCTGTCTGATGGCGCCTTTGACCGGGTATCGGCGCTGGTTTGACGCCAGTACCCAATTGCGCACCAATTCGTGGATGCTGATGACCGGTTCGCTGGGCATGTTGGCGGCGACCTTGCCTGTGCAATGGCTCATGCCGATTTGGGGTTGGCGCGCCCTGTTTGTCATGCTGGGGGTGATGATTGCTCTGGCCATGGTGCTGATTGCGTTGGTGGTGCCGCAGTGGCAAAAAGCCATGCCCATGGGTGTTGCCCATGCAATGCCCGTTTTGGATGATGACGGCAGTTACCGTCAAATTTGGCGCAGCCCTTATTTTTGGCGCATGACGCCCATCGGCTTTTTCAGTTACGGGGGCATGGTCGCCATTCAAACCCTGTGGGCGGGCCCCTGGATGACACAAGTGGCCGGGTGGACGGCCAATGAAGCGGCAACAGGTTTGTTCTTCATCAACCTCAGCATGCTGGTGGCATTTTGGCTTTGGGGGATGGTCACTCCGCGTCTGGCACGCCGGGGCATTCCGGTTGAGCGCTTGATCGCCTGGGGTTTGCCCCTGACTTTCGTGGTGCTCGCTGCGCTGGTGGGCTTGGGTGCTGCCATCGGCGGCTTGGCGGCGGCAGCCCTGGCGTTGTATTGCGTATGCAGCACTTTTGTGGCCTTGGCCCAGCCTGCCGTAGGCATGGCTTTTCCGGCGCATTTGGCTGGGCGTGCCTTATCGGCTTACAACCTGGTGATCTTCGCGGGCATCTTTGTGGTGCAGTGGGGCATTGGCTTGGCGGTGGATGCCGGGCGCAGCCTGGGCTTGCCTTCGGTCATGGCCTATCAGGTGGCTTTGGCGGGTTTTGCGGTGTGTTCATGCCTGTCATGGGTGTATTTCCTCCTGAGCAAGCCGGATCAGACCTGATAATGAAGTCCTCATGATCGGTATCCTCATCATCGCCCACGCCCCGCTGGCCAATGCCTTGCGTGAATGTGCATTGCACGTGTTCCCCGATTGCGCTTCGGGTGTCTTGGCTGTCGATGTGCGGCCAAACGACGCGCCTGAAGTCACGCTGGCTGAAGCTCGTCGCGCCATGACGGCGCTGGGCACAGACCAAGTCTTGTTGCTCAGCGATGTGTTCGGCGCCACACCGTGCAACGTGGCTCAGCAGCTCAATGATGGGCAGCACACCCGACTGGTGGCAGGTGCCAACTTGCCCATGCTGCTGCGCAGCGTGTGTTATCGCCATGAAAGTCTGGAGGCGCTGGCCGCCCGTGCCCACGCTGGCGGCACCCAAGGCGTCATGCCCGTGGGCAGCACTGCGCCCCAAAATCAAACAGGAAAGAGACATGCCCCAAGCCACAACGACCATCAGCAATAAACTGGGTTTGCATGCCCGCGCATCGGCCAAGCTGACCAAGCTGGCGGGTAGTTTCCCGTGCGAAGTCTGGCTCAGCAAGGGTGAGCGTCGCATCAATGCCAAAAGCATCATGGGCGTGATGATGTTGGCGGCAGGCTTGGGCAGCGAAGTGCTGGTGGAGACCCATGGCGAGCGCGATCAGGAGGCGTTGGATGCACTGCTCGCGTTGATGGCCGACAAGTTTGGCGAGGGCGAATGAGCATGTCGCGCCGTAAATCCTTGACGGGTGCTGAGGGGATGTCATGACTTTCAGCATCCACGGTTTGGCGGTCGCCCGGGGCATTGCGATCGGGCGCGCTGTGCTGGTTGCTTCCAGCCGGGTCGATGTGGCGCACTATTTCATCCAGCCTGATCAGGTGACGCTGGAAATCAAACGCCTGCGCAAGGCCCGTGATGACGTGGTGGACGAGTTGCAGCGGCTGCAAAAAGACATGCCCAAAGACGCGCCGCATGAACTCACGGCCCTGCTCGATGTGCACCTGATGCTTTTGCAAGATGAAGAGCTGACGGCGGGTGTGCGTCAATGGATTGAAGAGCGTCTGTACAACGCCGAGTGGGCGCTGACCAGTCAGCTCGAGATCATCGCCCGCCAGTTCGACGAGATGGAAGACCCCTATTTGCGGGAACGCAAAGCCGATATGGAGCAGGTGGCCGAGCGGGTGTTGCATTGCCTCAAAGGCACAGGCTCGCTGGTCACGCAAGCGCGCAGGCCCGCACGGCCCCAACAAGAGCTGCAGTTGGGCGACACCATGGATGTGCCTCTGGTGTTGGTGGCGCACGATTTGTCGCCAGCCGACATGCTGCAATTCAAGCAAAGCGTTTTTACAGGCTTTGTCACGGATGTGGGTGGCAAGACGTCTCATACCGCCATCGTCGCCCGCAGCCTGGACATTCCGGCGGTGGTGGGCGCACGCAGTGCCAGCCAGCTGGTCAAGCAAGACGATTGGGTCATCATCGACGGCGATGCCGGTGTGGTCATCGTGGACCCTTCGCCCATCATCCTGGCCGATTACGGCTTCAAGCAGCGCCAGGGCGATCTGGAGCGCCAGCGTCTGGCACGCCTGCGGCACACCCCGGCGGTCACGCTGGATGGCCAAAAAATCGAATTGCTGGCCAACATCGAGATGCCTGAAGACACCCAAGCCGCCATCACCGCAGGTGCGGTTGGCGTTGGCCTGTTTCGCAGCGAATTTTTGTTCATGGGCCGCCAAGGCAACTTGCCCGGTGAGGAGGAGCAGTACGAGGCCTATCGTCGTGCTGTGGATGGCATGAACGGATTGCCCGTCACAGTGCGCACAGTGGATGTGGGCGCAGACAAACCGCTCGATGAAGCACGGCACGATGCCGCGCATTTGAACCCGGCTTTGGGCTTGCGGGCCATCCGCTGGAGCCTCGCTGATCCTTCCATGTTTTTGACCCAGCTGCGCGCCATCTTGCGTGCTGCTGCCCACGGCAAAGTCAACTTGTTGATTCCCATGCTCGCGCATGGCAGCGAGATTCGCCAGACCTTGGCCTTGATCGAGCAAGCACGGCACGAGCTGGACCGCCGAGGTGCAGCCTATGGCCCGGTGCGCCTGGGTGCGATGATCGAAATTCCTGCGGCCGCTTTGTCGTTGCGCTTGTTCCTCAAGTACTTTGACTTTTTGTCCATTGGCACCAACGACCTGATTCAGTACACGCTGGCCATTGACCGGGCTGATGAATCGGTGGCGCACTTGTACGACCCCTTACATCCGGCCGTCTTGCGTCTGGTAGCCGACACCATTGCCGAATGCCATGCCCAAGGCAAAGGCGTTTCGGTGTGTGGAGAGATGGCGGGCGACGTGGCCATGACCCGGCTGCTGCTGGGTCTGGGTTTGCGCAGTTTTTCCATGCACCCGTCGCAGATCTTGTCCGTCAAGCAACAGGTCTTGCGATCGGATACGACCAAGTTGGCGTTGTGGGCCAGCCAAGTGCTGGATTCAGACGAGCCATCGGGTTTGATGGCGAACTGAGTCAGGATTTTTCGAGTTTGTCCTGCGTGCGGGTGTCGAAATCACCTGCGTCGTGGCGCTCATGCAGCTGCATTTCGGGCGGCCCGATGACCCGGTTGACCATGCGACCGCGTTGCACGGCAGGGCGCTTGGCCAACTCGTCGGCCCAGCGGTTGACGTGTTCGTATTCGTGCACTTGCAAAAATTCGCCTGCCTCGTACATCGTGCCCTTGGCCATGCCGCCATACCAAGGCCAGATGGCCATGTCGGCGATGGTGTAGTCATCGCCCGCAATGAAGCGGCTTTCTGCCAATCGCCGGTTCAACACATCCATCTCGCGCTTGACCTCCATGGCAAAGCGGTCAATGGCGTACTCGATCTTGATGGGGGCATAGGCATAAAAATGACCGAAGCCACCGCCCAGGTAAGGCGCGCTGCCCATTTGCCAGAACAGCCAAGACAGGCACTCGGCCCGCCGCACCGGGTCGGTGGGCACAAAGGCACCAAACTTTTCAGCCAAGTACAACAAGATGGCACCCGATTCAAACACCCGTACAGGCTCAGTGCCACTGCAGTCCAGCAAGGCAGGGATCTTGGAGTTTGGGTTAACGCCGACAAAGCCGCTGCTGAACTGTTGCCCTTCTTGGATGCGGATCAGCCAGGCGTCGTATTCAGCGCCCACATGGCCCAAGGCCAGCAGCTCTTCGAGCATCACCGTGACTTTGACGCCATTGGGCGTGGCCAGCGAATACAGTTGCAGCGGGTGCTTGCCGCGGGGCAGTTCTTGCTCGTGTGTTGGCCCTGCAATGGGGCGATTGATGTTGGCAAAGCGTCCGCCATTGGCCTTGTTCCAAGTCCAGATGGGGGGCGGCGTGTAAGGGCTGGAATCGATCATGACGGCCTTGAGTAGGATGGGTTGAGCGGGGTCAGGGTTTGTCGGCCAGATTCAGCTGCGCCGAATGTGCCTGCTGGTCTGCGTGGTAGCTGCTGCGCACCATCGCGCCCACTGCCGCATGCGAAAAGCCCATTTCGTAGGCTTTGGCCTCGAACATCTTGAAGGTGTCGGGGTGCACATAACGGCGCACGGGCAGGTGGCTGTTGCTGGGTGCCAAGTACTGGCCAATGGTCAGCATCTCGATGTTGTGTGCCCGCATGTCGCGCATGACGTCCAGAATTTCTTCGTCTGTTTCGCCCAAGCCGACCATCAAGCCACTCTTGGTGGGCACGTTCGGAAACAGCGCTTTGAATTTCTTCAACAAGCTCAACGAGAACTGGTAGTCCGAGCCGGGACGCGCTTCTTTGTAAAGGCGCGGCACGGTTTCCATGTTGTGGTTCATCACATCGGGTGGTGCGGCTTTGAGGATTTCCAATGCGCGGTCATCGCGTCCACGGAAGTCGGGCACCAGCACTTCGATCTGGGTGGTGGGTGACAGCTCACGTGTTTTGCGGATGCACTCCACAAAATGCCCCGCACCGCCGTCGCGCAGGTCGTCGCGGTCCACGCTGGTGATCACCACGTATTTCAGCTTGAGTTGTGCAATGGTCTTGGCCAGGTTGTCGGGCTCGTTCACATCCAGTGGGTCGGGTCGGCCATGGCCCACATCGCAAAACGGGCAACGGCGGGTGCACTTGTCGCCCATGATCATGAAGGTGGCGGTGCCTTTGCCAAAGCATTCACCGATATTGGGGCAGCTGGCTTCCTCGCACACGGTTACCAGTTTGTTGGCGCGCAGCACGTCTTTGATTTCGTAAAAGCGGGTGGTGGGGGAGCCCGCTTTGACGCGGATCCACTCGGGTTTTTTGAGCACTTCACCGGCTTCGACTTTGACCGGAATGCGAGACAGCTTGGCCGCTGCTTTTTGCTTGGCCATGGGGTCGTAGTTTTCAACGCTTTGGGCTTCGCGAACCACGTTGCGTTCGGTGGGGGTGTTGCTCATCTTGTTCTTTCAGTCACTGCAGCCACATCGCGTGCGCAGGCAGGGGTTCATAAACGGGCCGCCAATTGCTGGGCCAGCACATGGGCGGCTTCGTCCCAAGTGGTTTCTACGCCGATTGTAGAAAGGTCCACGGTTTTCAGGCCGGCATAGCCACAGGGGTTGATGCGGTTAAAGGGCTCGAGGTCCATCGCCACGTTGAGTGCGGCACCGTGGTAGGTGCAATGTCGGCTGACTTTGATGCCCAGTGCGCTGATTTTGCCCAGGCCTTTGAATGGGTCACTGGCTGGCGCAGGCCCCACCAGCGCGCTGTGGCTGAAGGGGTCTTCTAGGCGCACATAAATGCCCGGTGCACCGGCCACACGGTGGCCCGTGACACCAAAATGCGCCAGCGTGCGGATGACCGATTCTTCGAGCTTGTAAACGTATTCTTTGACGAAATAACCAGCGCGTTGCAAGTTGACCAATGGGTACGCCATCACTTGGCCCGGGCCATGAAAGGTGACTTGTCCGCCCCGGTTGGTCTGCACCACCGGAATGTCGCCAGGCATCAACACATGGCCTGCTTGTCCAGCCAGGCCTTGTGTAAACACAGGCGGGTGTTCGCAAATCCAGAGTTCGTTGGGTGTCTCGGGCGTACGCTCGTGGGTGAAGACCTGCATGGCCTCGTAAGTTGGCAGGTAGTCGACCCGCCCCAGAAGCCGGATGTCCATGTTCAGAGGACGATTTTGACCATTGGGTGCGAGGTCAGCGCACGGTACAAATCGTCAAGTTGTTCACGGCTTGTGGCGGTGATGTTGAGCGTCACGCCAAGGTAGTTGCCGCCTTTGCTGGGGCGCAGCTCGATGGTGGCTGCATCAAAGCCTGGGTCAAATTGCAGGGCCACCTGGCATAAAGCTTCAGCAAAACCATCGACCATGGCCCCCATGACTTTGATGGGGAAGATCGAGGGGTATTCGATCAGGGTTTCTTTGCGCGGATCAATGCCGGCAGGAGGTGTAATGGACGCGCTCATGAAAAAATTCCGTTGGGGTTGCAAGCTTAACGCCAGACCACGACGGCCAAAACCGCCAGCCAGCCCAGCACGAAATTGGTCACCACCAAGGGGTGAATTTGCCCAAGGGCTTTGCCTGCAGCGGGCCAGTCAGCGGCCAGCACGGCGGCCTTCAGCTTGCGAAATGGCGCGAACCAGATGTGCGCAAAAATCAGACACATCAACAGGCCAAGTCCGGACATGGCATGCCAACCTTTGGGGGCCAGTTTCATATCGGTCATGGACAGCATCCAGAAGCCCGAAGCAAGGAGCAGGGCGATCGAAATCCACACCATCACAAAAAAGCGGGACAGCACACCAGACATCAGGGCCAAGCGCTCAGGTGGCGCCATCTGTGCCACGACCATCGGGCGCAAAGCCAAAATGACCAAAGCCATGCCGCCGAGCCACACGATGCCAGCGCCAAGGTGAAAAAATTTAAACCATTCGTACATATAAAGGACCTATCAACAAGCTTTAAAACGAGTCCTCGAATGGGGACTGATCATGCAATTGTCGCTGTTGGGGCCAGGCACATTGAGCATGTGGGAATTTGTCGTCAATCAAAAGCTGAAGACGCACGGGTTTCTACGTATAATCAAAGGCTTTGCTGGATTTGACGTGTTGTACGTAACTTCGGTGTAATTTGAGATGGTCAAAATCGCCTCATCCCCAGAAACGGGTATCCCGGTCAGTGCGTCAGATGATGCAGATGAAGGTCTTGAGCCCGAATTCAAGCCCTTGACTGCTGAACAGGCCCAGGCTTGGCGCCAACAAAACCCAGTGGTTTCACCTTGGCGCGTGTTGGCTCTGCAGGTGGTCGTGGGTGCGTTGGTGGCTGTGTTGACTGGTTTGGTCAGCGGGCAGTTCCGATTGGCGGCATCGGCGGCATGGGGTTCTGTGGCGGTGGTGATTCCGGCTGTTGTATTTGTCAGGGCTTTGAGTCGGCAAATGCGACGAACCCAATCAGGCTCTGCCTTGGCGGGTTTGTTTGTTTGGGAGTTGGTCAAGATCATCTTGACCGTGGCGTTGCTTCTGGTGGCGCCTAAAGTGATTTCAGATCTGAGCTGGTTTGCCTTGGTGGCCGGTTTTGTGGTGACGATGAAGGTGTATTGGCTGGCCATGGCGCTGGGCTGGATGCAAACCAAATCGAAGCCGAAATTTTTATGAACTGATTGGTGATTTATGTCTGCTGAAAACGCTGGCGCGCATGCCCCAACGGCTGGAGAGTACATCCAGCACCACCTGCAACACCTGCAAATGAACTTTTCATTTGAAGGCGTCAAGCAAACGAGCATCGTTGACTTCAGTCTGTTCAACTTGGACTCGGTCGTTTTCTCACTCGTTTTGGGTGTCATCGGTTGTTTGGTCATGTGGGCGGCTGCCCGCAAAGCCACTTCGGGCGTTCCTGGTCGTTTCCAGGCCGGTTTCGAGCTGCTGGCCGAGATGGTTGAAAACCAGGCCAAAGGTGTTATTCACAACGCCAAGAGCCGCAAACTCATTTCTCCTCTGGCGCTGACCGTGTTTGTCTGGATTTTCCTGATGAACGCTATGGACATGCTGCCTGTCGACCTGATCCCCGGTGCTTGGCATGCAGCCGGCCCTGCTTTGGGTTTCAAAGACTATTTGCGCGTCGTGCCAACAGCCGACTTGTCCTCCACATTGGGCCTGTCTTGCTCGGTGCTGTTCATTTGCCTGGTCTACAACATCAAGATCAAAGGCTTGGGCGGCTGGGCTCACGAGCTGATTGCTGCGCCCTTTGGTGACCATTGGGCTCTGTATCCGATTAACTTCTTGATGCAGATGATTGAATATTTGGCCAAGACGGTTTCGCATGGCATGCGACTGTTTGGCAACATGTTTGCGGGTGAGTTGGTGTTCATGTTGATTGCCCTCATGGGTGGCGGCTGGGCATTGTCGGCAACTGGTGTGGGTCTGGCCATTGGTCATATCGTCGCCGGTACCGTGTGGACACTGTTCCACATCCTGGTCATCACCTTGCAAGCCTTCATCTTTATGATGTTGACGCTGATCTACACAGGTCAAGCGCACGACGCACATTGATGACACTTTTTCTCTCGTTTCCTGTTTCTTTTTTCCACTAACTTTTAGGAGCTTCTCATGGAAAACATTCTCGGCCTGGTGGCATTGGCATGTGGTTTGATCGTTGGTCTGGGTGCTATCGGCGCTTCCATCGGTATCGCTTTGATGGGCGGCAAATTCCTCGAGTCTTCGGCTCGTCAACCTGAGTTGATGAACGAACTCCAAACCAAGATGTTCATCTTGGCTGGTCTGATCGACGCTGCGTTCCTGATTGGTGTGGCCATCGCTTTGCTGTTTGCCTTCGCCAACCCCTTCGTTCTGAAGTAATCCACGTACCTCTTCCAACAGAAGAAGGACTGAACCGTGAACATTAACGCTACTCTGTTCATTCAGATGATCGTTTTTGCGATTCTGGTGTGGTTCACGATGAAATTCGTGTGGCCCCCGATCACAAAAGCGCTCGACGAACGGGCACAGAAAATCGCTGACGGCCTCGCTGCCGCAGACAAAGCCAAAGCCGAACTCTCCAGCGCCAATGCGCGTGTCGAGTCCGAGTTGGCCCAGTCGCGCAACGAGACGGCTTCGCGCTTGGCTGATGCCGAGCGCCGTGCAAATGGCATCGTTGACGAAGCCAAAGCACGTGCCACCGAAGAAGGCAACAAGATCATCGCCGCTGCAAAAGCTGAAGCTGAGCAGCAGGCTGTCAAAGTCCGCGAAACCCTGCGTGAGCAGGTCGCAGCTTTGGCCGTCAAAGGCGCCGAGCAGATTCTCCGCAAGGAAGTCAACGCCGGCGTCCACGCTGATCTGCTGAGCCGCCTCAAGACCGAGCTGTAAGAAGCTCCAGCCAGAGAAGACCATGGCAGAACTTGCTACCATCGCCCGCCCTTATGCCGATGCGCTTTTCAAAGCGCAGGCATCCGATCTCGCTGGCACGGCCGCTTGGCTGGACGAACTGGCTGTGATTGCCGACAACGCGCAATTGCAACAGTTCGCCGACAGCCCCAAAGTGTCCGACGAGCAGGCATTCGAGCTGATCTCTGGCGTGGTGCGCACAGCACTGCCCGAGGCTGGCAAGAATTTCCTGCGCCTGGTGATCGAAAACCGCCGTCTCAGTGCGCTGCCTGTCGTTGCACAGCAGTACCGGGCCCTCATGAATGCGCAAGCTGGCACCGCTGACGCGGTGGTTTACAGCGCATTTCCCATCGACGCTTCGGCTTTGGCCGATTTGTCGTCCACGCTCGAAAAACGCTTTGCGCGCAAGCTCAATGTGAGCGTCGAGCTGGATGCTGCCCTGATCGGTGGCATTCGTGTGGTGGTGGGCGACGAGGTGCTCGATACCTCTGTCAAGGCCCGACTGGAACAAATGAAATCGGCCCTCACCGCTTGATGCGGATTGAGACCGGACATATTTAAAGAAAGAAGGAAAGAGTCATGCAACTCAATCCCGCAGAAATTTCTGAACTGATCAAGAGCCGCATCGAAGGGCTGTCCGCCAGCGCCGATATCCGCAACCAAGGCACTGTGGTGTCTGTGACCGACGGTATCGTTCGCGTCCATGGCTTGTCTGATGTGATGCAGGGCGAAATGCTCGAATTCCCATCCACAGCCGATGGCACTGCCACTTTTGGTCTGGCCCTGAACCTCGAGCGTGACTCGGTTGGCGCCGTGATCTTGGGTGAGTACGAGCACATCTCCGAAGGCGACACTGTCAAGTGCACAGGCCGCATTTTGGAAGTGCCCGTGGGCCCCGAACTGATTGGCCGTGTGGTGAACGCTTTGGGTCAGCCAATTGACGGCAAAGGCCCGATCAACGCCAAGATGACCGACGTGATCGAAAAAGTCGCCCCTGGCGTGATCGCACGTAAATCGGTTGATCAGCCTATGCAAACTGGCCTGAAGTCGATCGACTCCATGGTGCCTGTGGGCCGTGGTCAGCGCGAACTGATCATTGGCGACCGTCAGACCGGCAAGACTGCCGTCGCGATCGACGCCATCATCAACCAAAAGGGTCAGAACATGACCTGCGTTTACGTCGCGATTGGCCAAAAAGCCTCGTCGATCAAGAACGTGGTGCGCGCTCTGGAACAAGCTGGCGCGATGGAATACACCATCGTCGTGGCCGCTTCTGCCTCTGAATCTGCTGCCATGCAGTACGTGTCGGCCTACTCTGGCTGCACCATGGGCGAATACTTCCGTGACCGTGGCGAAGACGCTTTGATCGTTTATGACGATCTGTCCAAGCAAGCCGTGGCTTACCGTCAGGTGTCGCTGCTGTTGCGCCGTCCACCAGGCCGCGAAGCTTACCCTGGCGACGTGTTCTATCTCCACAGCCGTTTGCTCGAACGTGCAGCCCGCGTGAACGCCGACTATGTCGAAGCCTTCACCAAAGGCGCTGTCAAAGGCAAAACAGGTTCCTTGACGGCTTTGCCCATCATCGAAACCCAAGCCGGTGACGTGTCTGCATTCGTGCCCACCAACGTGATTTCGATCACCGACGGTCAGATCTTCTTGGAAACCAGCTTGTTCAACGCCGGTATCCGTCCAGCGATCAACGCCGGTATCTCGGTGTCGCGCGTCGGTAGCTCGGCTCAAACCAAGATCATCAAAGGTCAATCCGGCGGTATCCGTACCGACTTGGCCCAGTACCGTGAATTGGCCGCTTTCGCCCAGTTCGCCTCCGATCTGGACGAGTCGACACGCAAGCAGCTGGACCGCGGTGCCCGCGTGACTGAATTGCTCAAGCAAGCCCAATACAGCCCTCTGTCGATCAGCTTGATGGGCGCCAGCCTGTTTGCGGTGAACAAAGGCTTCATGGACGACATCGACGTCAAGAAAGTCTTGGCTTTCGAACACGGTTTGCACGCTTACCTCAAAGACAAGAGCGCAGCCCTGTTGGCCAAGATGGAAAGCACGCAAGCACTGGACAAAGAAGCTGAGGCTGAATTGACCACTGCTGTCGCCGCTTTCAAGAAAAGCTTTGCTTAATTTCTACCTGATCAAAAGGAGCCGCTGATGGCATCGGGCAAGGAACTACGCACCAAGATCAAATCGGTGGAAAACACCAAGAAGATCACCAAGGCCATGGAGA
>JAGNWH010000145.1:0-3853 GCA_017986055.1 Limnohabitans sp.
TCCCGGCGGGCAATCCACACGGTCGCCCACAAAATAACGAACGCGCCCAACCAGGTGGACTGACTGGGCACATCGCCGAACACGAGCCAGCCCAACACCGAGGCCCAGACCAAGTCCAGAAAACGCAGCGACTGGGTGGCCGAAATGTCGGCCAGGGCGAACGCCCGCGTCAGGCAATAGTGGGCCAGCGTGCCCAGCACGCCCGTGGCCGCAAAGCCCAGCCATTGCAAAGGCGTGGGCATTTGCCAATGGGGCAAGGCCATGGGCAGGCTGAGCACAGACACCGTGAGGGCTTGCCACAGCACGATGACGCCCGGTTTTTCGTAACGGGTCAGCGCTTTGGTGATGAGAAACGAGGCCGCAAACACGGGTGACGAAGCCAGCATGACCAGGTTGAACCAGCCACCATCGCCCGACATCTTGGGCAAAACCACCACCAACACCCCCGCAAAACCGACGATGGCCGCGATCCAGCGGTCTTTGCGCATGGGCTCACCCAAAAACCAGGCTGCCCCGATCATGATGAAAATCGGCCCGGTGAAGCCAATGGCCGTCATGTCGGCCAAAGGGATTTGCGGCAAGGCGGTGAACCACAAAATCAGGCCCACGGTGTGCACCCCACCGCGCCAGAACTGCCCCGCCATATTGACCGGCATGTAGGTGCGCCAACCGTCCCGAAAAACCCAGGGCAGGATCACCAACAGCCCAAACAGGTAACGCAAGAATTGAGACTGGTAGACATCCAGATGCAGCGTCAGTTGGCGTGCGATGGTGTTGAGCATCGAGAACAACAACCCGCCGCAAACCATCCAGACCATGCCGCGCACGGCCACCGGCCAGGCTGCAAAAGAGCGCCGACTGCGGTGGTGCGCAAGCAGCCACTGACGAGGAGGTGAGAAAAAGGCTTTGCGCGGTTTCATGCGCAAACACCAAGATAAATAAGATTCACCCTGCCATCTTAGGCCGAGTCATCGCCCAAGCGGGTCACTTGGGTTACGTGGCTTTGGGGGCTTTAACCGGCGCTGTTTTGCAGCGCGGCGATGCGCTCTTCAATCGGCGGATGGGTACTGAACAGCTGGCCGATGCCGCCGGCAATGCCCATCGCGGCCATGCTCTTAGGCAGCTCGGCCGTGTGTACCCCACCCAAGCGGGCCAGTGCGTTGATCATGGGTTGCTTGCGGCCCATGAGTTTGGCGGCACCCGCGTCAGCACGGAATTCGCGCTGGCGGCTGAACCAGGCCACGATGATGGCGGCGACAAAACCCAACAAGATGTCCATGACGATGGTGGTCACAAAATAGCCAATGCCGGGGCCGCTGCTTTCTTCGTCGTTCTTGCGCAAGAAGCTGTCCACGCCGTAACCCACCACGCGCGAGATAAACACCACAAAGGTGTTCATCACGCCCTGGATGAGGGTCATGGTGACCATGTCGCCGTTGGCGATGTGCGCGATTTCGTGGCCAATCACGGCTTCGATTTCTTCGTGCGTCATGTTTTGCAGCAAGCCAGTAGACACCGCCACCAGCGCCGAGTCGCGAAATGCGCCTGTGGCAAAGGCATTCGGGTCGCCTTCAAAAATACCCACCTCAGGCATGCCGATGCCGGATTTGTCGGCAAACTTGCGCACGGTTTCAACGATCCAGGCTTCATCGGCGTTGGCGGGCTGCGAGATGACTTTCACACCCGAGGTCCACTTGGCCATAGGTTTGCTGATCAGCAAGGAAATGATGGCGCCACCAAAACCCATGATCAAAGCAAAGCCGAGCAAGGCGCCCAGGTTGAGCCCGTTGGCCGTCAGAAAGCGATTCACGCCAAGCAAGTTGGCAACGATGCCCAGCACGACCACAACAGCCAAGTTGGTCAAGACAAACAAGAAAATTCGTTTCATGGAAGGTTCACTTTCAACCCGAAAGACGCGGGCACGTTGGTGGGAATGTTAGGGGCTTGCCGAGCAAAATCAAGCGAGGGGAAGGATTTCCTGATTGGCGTACGGTTTTTATGCCGCCACTTTGACGCGGCGCGGGCGAAACACACGGGTGTCTTCGTAAAAAGCCGGATCTTGATTGGCATCCCACCAACCAGGCACGCCTAAAACAGGCAAGGGGCTGAAAGGTTTGCACGACAACTTCTCGGCCGTCAGGTCTTGCGCCAGCCAGGCATCGATGTCGGCAGGGGCGAGCGACAAGGGCACGCGCCACATGTGCACGGTGATGGATTTGTAGGGTTGGACCGCTTTTTCGAGCGCGGCATGGCCGAAAGTCCACAACCGGGTTTGAGGCCACTCGGCACGCAAGCCCACAAAAGCGTCCGCCCAGCGGTGCTCAGTCAAGGCGTCCCACAAGGCGTCCGAGGGCTGAATCAGCAAAGCGTTTTCGTCGAACACGGTAGCGGCATCGCGCACCGGGCCACGCACCTGACCTACCCCAGCGCGGGCAATTTCACGGGCCTGGAGCTGGTTCAAGCGCTTTTTAGCCAGCGGAAAATGCATCCAGCACAAGGCATTGAAGAAGTCGTGCAGACCCTCGCGCGTGGGCACCTGGCCAGTGGCAAAAATGAAGTCTTCGTAGGCCTGACCATCCGGCAAGTCGCTTTGCGGCACGAAACGCACCGGCGCACGGCCTGCCTGGTTCAAGGCCTGCGCCTGGGGGATGCCCGCCACGATCTGGCGGGCAATGGGTTCGCCCACACCCCGCCAGTCATGCAGCCACGGGGCGGACCAGTCGATATCAGGTACGCCCAGGGCCGATGTACTTTCGCAACGGCAACCGGGTCGATTCGGGTCGGACTTCAGACACCCACCAGACGCCAAGGCAGGCTTTCCCCTGAACGCAGGGGTTTGAGTTCAGCCTCACCAAAAACGAAGCTCTCGGCAGGTGTCCAGCTTTCGCGGCGCAGCGTGATGGTGCCGCTGTTGCGAGGCAGACCGTAAAAATCGGCACCGTTGAAACTGGCAAAAGCCTCAAGCTGCGGCAAGGCCCCCGCATGGTCAAAGGCCTCCGTATACATCTCGATGGCGGCATGCGCGGTATAGCAACCCGCACAGCCTGTGGCGTGTTCTTTCAGGTGCGCCGGGTGCGGTGCGCTGTCGGTGCCCAAAAAGAAACGGGCGTTGCCACTGGTCGCCGCTTGCACCAGCGCCAGCCGATGCGTCTCGCGCTTGAGCACGGGCAGGCAGTAGTAATGAGGGCGAATGCCGCCCGTGAAAAGGGCGTTGCGGTTGTACAGCAGGTGGTGCGCGGTGATGGTGGCACCCAGATTCGCATCGCCTTCGGCCACGTATTGGGCGGCTTCTTTCGTGGTGATGTGTTCCATCACGATTTTGAGGCCCGGAAAATCGCGGCGCAGCGGCTTGAGCTGCTGCTCGATGAACACCGCTTCGCGGTCAAACAGGTCGATGTCTGGCGAGGTGACTTCGCCGTGTACCAAGAGCAGCATGCCTTCACGCTGCATGGCTTCGAGCACGGGGTAGATTTTGCGCAGGTCGGTCACGCCAGCGTCGCTGTTGGTGGTGGCACCCGCTGGATAGAGCTTGCAAGCCACGACACCTGCGGCCTTGGCTCGGGCGATTTCTGCCGGGGCCAGGTTGTCCGTCAAGTACAGCGTCATGAGCGGCTCAAAGGCCAGGCCCGCAGGTACGGCATCCAGGATGCGCTGTTTGTAGGCCAGCGCCTGCTCAGCCGTGGTCACGGGCGGTTTGAGGTTGGGCATGATGACCGCGCGGCCAAACTGGGCGGCGGTGTGCGGCACCACCACACTCAGTGCAGCGCCATCGCGCACATGCAGGTGCCAGTCGTCGGGGCGGGTAAGGGTGATTTCTTGTGTCATGGAACGTATTGTCTCAAACCTGTGACCT
>JAGNWH010000009.1:0-24378 GCA_017986055.1 Limnohabitans sp.
CAGGAGCGTATGCGCACGGCCCGGCCTTACAGCGAGAAGATTCGCACCATTGCGACTCATCTCGGGCAGGCCAACCCTGAGTACGTGCACGCCTTCATGAAGCAAAACGACGGCAAGTCCGTCGGCTTCATTGTGGTGACCACGGACAAAGGTTTGTGCGGTGGCTTGAACACCAACCTGCTGCGTGCCGTGACAGGTAAATTGCGTGAAACGCAGGCTGCAGGCAAGACGCCTCTGGCCGTGGCCATTGGCGGCAAAGGTTTGGGTTTCCTGAACCGCGTCAATGCCAAAGTGGTGGCGCATGTGACCCATCTGGGCGACAAGCCTCATCTGGAAAAGCTGATTGGCCCCGTCAAGGTGCTGCTCGACGCTTATGCCGCTGGTGAGGTGAGCGCTGTGTACCTGTGCTACAACAAGTTTGTCAGCACCATGGCACAAGTGCCCACCATCGACCAGTTGCTGCCACTGTCTTCTTCCAAGATGGAAGCAGACACCAAGGCAGCAGGTGCCGTGGCCCATGGATGGGATTACATCTATGAGCCCGATGCCCAGTCGGTCATTGACGATTTGTTGATCCGTTATGCAGAAGCCCTGGCTTACCAAGCCGTGGCCGAAAACATGGCCTCAGAGCACGCTGCTCGCATGGTGGCCATGAAGGCCGCCACGGACAACGCTGGCAATGTGATTGGCGAGCTCAAACTCGTCTACAACAAGACCCGTCAAGCAGCCATCACCAAAGAACTGTCGGAAATCGTCTCTGGCGCAGCCGCGATCAGCGGCTGATCCCCAGTTCAGCAAATTCAAATTATTTGGAGCGAAAAATGCAAGCCCAAGGAAAAATTGTTCAGTGTATTGGCGCTGTGGTCGACGTGGAATTTCCACGTAACCAGATGCCCAAGGTTTATGACGCACTCAAAATGGAAGGCTCCGCGCTGACCCTGGAAGTGCAGCAGCAACTCGGCGACGGCATCGTGCGCACCATTGCGCTCGGTTCTTCTGACGGTTTGCGTCGTGGCCTGATGGTGTACAACACAGGCAAGGCGATCACCGTGCCTGTGGGCAAAGCCACACTGGGCCGCATCATGGACGTGTTGGGTGCGCCCATCGACGAACGTGGTCCTGTCAGCCAGGAACTCACTGCTTCCATTCACCGCAAAGCACCTGCTTACGACGAACTGAGCCCTTCACAAGAACTGCTGGAAACCGGCATCAAGGTGATTGACTTGGTTTGCCCGTTCGCCAAAGGCGGCAAGGTCGGCTTGTTCGGTGGTGCCGGTGTGGGCAAGACCGTGAACATGATGGAACTCATCAACAACATCGCCAAAGCGCACAGCGGCTTGTCCGTGTTCGCGGGTGTGGGTGAGCGTACCCGTGAAGGCAACGACTTCTATCACGAGATGGCCGACTCCGGCGTCGTGAACCTCGAGAACCTGCCTGAGTCCAAAGTGGCCATGGTTTACGGCCAGATGAACGAGCCACCAGGCAACCGTTTGCGCGTCGCCTTGACCGGTCTGACCATTGCTGAATCCTTCCGTGACGAAGGCAAAGACGTGTTGTTCTTCGTGGACAACATCTACCGCTACACCTTGGCCGGTACCGAAGTGTCCGCCTTGTTGGGCCGTATGCCTTCTGCTGTGGGTTACCAGCCTACGCTGGCCGAAGAAATGGGCCGTTTGCAAGAACGTATCACGTCGACCAAAGTCGGCTCGATCACATCGATTCAGGCCGTTTACGTGCCAGCCGATGACTTGACCGACCCATCGCCTGCGACCACGTTTGCTCACTTGGACTCCACCGTGGTGTTGTCTCGTGACATCGCTTCGCTCGGTATCTACCCAGCTGTGGATCCTCTGGACTCCACCAGCCGTCAGCTCGATCCTTTGGTTGTGGGCCAAGACCACTACGAAACCGCTCGCGCTGTGCAAGGCACCTTGCAGCGTTACCGCGAACTGCGCGACATCATCGCCATCATGGGCATGGACGACTTGGCTCCTGAAGACAAGTTGGCCGTGGCCCGTGCCCGCAAGATCCAGCGTTTCCTGTCGCAGCCTTTCCACGTGGCTGAAGTGTTTACCGGTTCCCCCGGCAAGTACGTCACATTGGCTGAAACCATCCGTGGCTTCAAGATGATTGTGGCCGGCGAGTGCGATCACCTGCCAGAGCAAGCTTTCTACATGGTCGGTACCATCGACGAAGCTTTCGAAAAGGCCAAAAAGGCCGCGTAAAGCAGAACCCCGGGGCGGCTATCCAGTCTCCCCGTAGTCCGCTTCAACGCACCTTTTTAAGGAGTAAACATGAACACCATCCACGTTGATGTGGTCAGTGCAGAAGAGTCCATCTATTCGGGCGAAGCCCGATTCGTGGCCTTGCCTGGCGAGTCTGGCGAACTGGGCATTTACCCACGTCACACCCCGCTGATCACCCGCATCAAAGCCGGTTCGGTTCGCATCGAGACGGCTGACGGCGGCGAGGAATTTGTTTTCGTTGCGGGTGGCATTCTGGAAGTGCAGCCCGACTGCGTGACCGTGCTGTCTGACACCGCGATCCGCGGCAAAGACCTCGACGAAGAGAAAGCCAATGCGGCCAAAGCAGCAGCAGAAGAAGCTTTGAAAAACGCCAAAAGCGAAATCGACTTGGCCCGTGCCCAGTCCGAGTTGGCTGTCTTGGCGGCTCAGTTGTCGGCCTTGCGGAAATACCGCAAAAAATAAGACGCTGAACAAGAGCAGTACCTGTACTTGTGCAGGCATCTTCAAAAACCCGACGCAGCAATGCGGTCGGGTTTTTTGTTGCCCGGCGCACCATGGGCGCGTGTAGACTTGGTCGGATCATGAAAAGAGCCAAATTGCAAGCAGCCATCGTGGGTGGAACACCCGACGACATCGAACAAAGCTTTTACGAAGCGCTTCACAACGCTGACATTGAGCAGCTCATGGCGTGTTGGGCGGAAGAAGATGACATCGTCTGTGTACATCCTGGTGGGCCGCGCATGATCGGGCCGGGTGCCATACGTGCCACATTTGAGGGCATGTTTGCCAACGGCAGTGTGCAAGCGCACCCAGAAAGAGTCCACAAAATCGTTTCACTCGCGTGCGCGGTTCATCACCTTGTGGAGCGAGTGGAGGTGATCACACCGCAGGGCGCCAAACAGGCATTTGTGATTGCCACCAATGTGTACCAAAAAATGCCACAGGGTTGGCGCATGGTGGCCCACCATGCAAGCCCTGGCACCCCGAATGACTCGGCCGATGTGGGGGTCAAGCCCACGGTGCTGCACTGAGGCTTATGCATTATCGAGCACCCGTATGGCTGCCCGGTGGGCATGCCCAGACCATTTGGTCAGCCCTGTATGCACGCAGACGGTGGGGCCCGGCATTGCCCATACAGCGTGAGCGCTGGCTCACACCGGACGATGACTTCATCGATGTCGATCGACAAAACGCCAGTCGACATGACAGGCCCATGTTGGTGTTGTTTCACGGACTTGAGGGTTCATCAGACAGCCATTACGCGCAGTCCTTTGCCGATTGGGCGGCTGCGCACGACCTCAACTTTGCTTTACCCCACTTTCGCGGCTGCAGCGGCGAACTCAATCGTGCACCGCGTGCCTACCATTCAGGTGATCACCAGGAAATCGACTGGGTATTGAGTCGTCTGCGCAAGCAGCATCAATCGCAGGGTGGTCAAACACTGATCGCAGCAGGCGTGTCCCTGGGCGGCAATGCCTTGATGCGGTGGGCTGCCGAACACGGCACCGCAGCCTTGCAAAGTGCAGATGCCATCGCTTCAATTTGTTCGCCGCTTGATTTGATGCAAAGTGGGCACGCCATAGGGCGTGGTTTGAACCGACAAATTTATACGCGCATGTTTTTGCGCAGCATGAAGCCAAAGGCGTTGGCCAAGTTGGCGCAGCACCCAGGCCTGTTTGATCGGCAGCGGCTCATGGCTGCGCGAGACCTGTACGAGTTTGACAATGTGTTCACGGCACCCTTGCATGGGTTCAAAAATACAGACGATTACTGGGCCAAAGCATCGGCCAAACCGTTGATGCAGAACATCCGCCTGCCGGCCTTGGCATTGAATGCCCGGAACGACCCCTTCGTGCCAGCGAGCAGTTTGCCCCAAAAGAACGATGTATCGAGGTCGGTCACGCTTTGGCAGCCCGAGCACGGGGGGCATGTTGGATTCGCCCAAGGCAGTTGGCCCAGCCATGTGCGTGGCTTGCCCGATGCCGTGGGGAGCTGGCTTTTGGGTGCATCTGGGCAGCCGTTTCACGAAGGGATTACAGCCCATGGATGACATCGTTCGCCAAGCCATGACCAAGTGGCCGAATGTGCCCGACTGCTTTGGCTGGCTGGGTTTGGACAGTCGCGGGCAGTGGCACATGCGAGATGACCGGGTGCAGCACTTGGGTGCGTTTCAAAGTGGTCAACCAGGCGCCAAAGGCTCTGTGCTGAGGCATGAAAAGTTGATTGATTTCATTCATCGCAACTACGATGCCGATGTGCAGGGGCGTTGGTTTTTTCAGAACGGACCCCAGCGGGTCTACATCGAGCTGGAAGTTGCGCCCTACATCTGGCGATTGAGCGAAAGCTTTGAGCCGACCGCGCACACAGGGCAAGCCGCGCAAGTCATCGCATGCCTGGTTGACGAAGCCGGGCGTGTTTACCTGAAGACCACAGCGGGTTTTGGCTTGGTTCACACCCTGGATGTCGCCTTGGTCGCCGAAGCCATAGAAAAAAATCTTTGGATCCCTGAAGACTGTTTGTCTCGGGAACTGCCTGAGCGCTTTGGATTTGTCATCAGCCCACAGCAAGGCTGAGGTTGACCATCAGCGAGCGGGCATAAAAAAACCGACCACGAGGGTCGGTTCATTCAAGAGGCCGCAGCCGCTTTACTTCTTCTCGCCTTCGGCAGCAGGTGCCTTGGGTTCATCAAATTTGGCACCGGCATTGTTGGCCATATAGACCACAGCGCGGGCAATTTCGGTGTCGTTGAAATCACCGCCACCTTGTGCACCCATGGCACCTTTGCCTTTGAGGGCCGAAGTCACCAAAGTCTCCAGGCCTTGCTTGATGCGCGCACCCCAAGCGCCAGCGTCGGCAAACTTGGGTGCACCGGCTGCGCCTGCAGCGTGGCAGGCAGAACACTGCGCTTTGTAAACTTCTTCACCGGCTTTCAAAGGACGATTGGCGTCGCGTACTTCAACGGTGCCGATTTTCTGAATGCGCTGGGCGACCGATCTTTCGGAGTCGCTGGCACCCGGAGCCGTCTTGTTGGCCGAAGTCACATAAAAGACCAAACCGATGATGATGAACACCGGGATGATGAAAGAAGCAAGGCTCAGCAAAAGCATTTGCTTGGGCGTTTTCACCGGGCCGGTGTGTGCTTCGTGTTGATCGTGGCTGTTGTCGCTCATGAGATCCTCTTGTTGGGCTTGGCCTTTGGGCCTGGGTGTTGACCGTAATCAACCCAAGATTATAGCGGCCCACCCTTCACCGGACTTGCAAGCCCCGGCCAGAAAGACAAGCCGTGACATAATCCGTGCAGCACCAAGTGCGGCTGTAGCTCAGTGGATAGAGTATTGGCCTCCGAAGCCAAGGGTCGTGGGTTCGATCCCCGCCAGCCGCACCAAACTCAATTTCGCCACCCTTTGCGGTGGCGTTTTTGTTTATGTAAGACAGGTTCAGCGGCTGGGGCTGTCCGGTGCTGGTGTTTCTTTGACTCGGCGGGCGCCGGTAAAACGTTTGGTCCAGTAAGCTGCCCGCAAATCATCCACGCGCACCGTTTTGCCGGTGCTGGGCGCATGGATGAATTTGCCATCGCCGAGGTAAATGCCTACGTGGCTGAACGTGCGGCGCATGGTGTTGAAGAAGACCAGGTCGCCCGGGTTGAGTTCATTGCGGTCGATTTTGTCTGTCGCCGCTGCTTGCTCATCTGCACGCCGGGGCAACAAGCGCCCAACGGATGTTTCATACATGTAACGCACGAATCCGCTGCAATCAAAGCCAGTTTCGGTAGAACTGCCGCCGCGTTTGTAGGGCACGCCCAGCAAGCCCATGGCTTTGCCAAGCATTTGGTCGGTTTTCTCGCCGACACTGCTTTTCATTTGGTCGCCCAGTTGCATCAAGCTGGCCAGTTCTGACATCCGCTTGACTTCTGCTGCCTGCTCGTCTGCAGGTGCGGCAAAAACCAAGGAGGACGCCAGCAGCAAACTGACAGCGGTGGCAAGGGGCTTAAATTTCACGATATAAGATTTTGTGGATGAGCCATCCATAATAACCGCTTCAACCGTGCGCGGGCAATGGCCTTGTTGAGTATCTTTGTTTAGTTAAACGCCGTAACGGTCACGATAAGCTTGAACTTTGGGCAGATGTTCGGCCAGCGCGTTGCCGCCCTGGTTCGACAGATAAGCCAACAAATCAGACAGTTGCGCAATCGTGCAGACCTGCATGCCCAGTGTGCCGCGCACGTACTGGACGGCGCTGTGGGGCACGTCTTGCACCGAGCCGTCGGCCTGTTTTTCGGTGGCCATTTCCTGGCGGTCCAAGGCAATGGCAATCGCGTGGGGCGTGGCGCCTGCGGCCTGAATCAGGGCAATCGACTCGCGTGCGGCGGTACCCGCGCTCATCACGTCGTCCACGATCAGCACGCGGCCCTTGAGCGGCGCACCCACCAAACTGCCGCCTTCGCCGTGGTCCTTGGCTTCTTTGCGGTTGTAGGCAAAAGGCACGTTCTTGCCCAAGCGGGCCAGTTCTACCGAGACCGCCGCGCCCAGCGGAATGCCTTTGTAGGCAGGACCAAAGATCATGTCGAATTCGATGCCGCTGGCCAGCAGGGCTTTTGCATAGAATTGCGCGAGTCGACTCAGCTTGGCGCCGTCGTCAAACAGCCCTGCGTTGAAAAAATACGGGCTCATGCGCCCAGCTTTGGTCTTGAATTCGCCAAAGCGCAGCACGCCCGAGTCGACCGCAAATTGCACAAATTCCTGAGCGAGCGCCTGCATCTCGGCGCTGCTTGCCTGTCCTGTCACCATGGGGAAATCCTTGTTCAAACTCACCAGCCTCAACCTCAACGGCATCCGTTCAGCCACGACCAAAGGGGTCGAAGCCTGGTTGGCGCAAGAAAAGCCTGATTGTATTTGCGTGCAAGAAGTCAAAGCCCAAGCGGCCGATGTCGCAGGCAAGTTTGAAGACATCGCAGGCCTGAAAGGCCACTTTCAGTTTGCCGAGAAAAAAGGCTATTCCGGCGTGGGCGTCTACACCCGGCATGAGCCCAGCGATGTGGTCGTGGGTTTTGACGGCGGCGAGTTCGATGCCGAAGGCCGCTATGTCGAGCTGCGTTTCGACACGCCCACCCGCAAGCTGTCCATCATCAGCAGCTACTTTCCCAGTGGTTCATCGGGGCCTGAGCGGCAAGAGGCCAAGTTCCGATTTTTGGACAAGATGTACCCGCACCTCATGGCCCTCAAAGCCGAGCGCGACTTCGTGGTGTGCAGCGATGTGAACATCGCGCACCAACAAGCCGACCTCAAGAACTGGAAGGGCAACCTCAAAAACAGCGGCTTTTTGCCCGAAGAGCGTGCCTGGATGACACAGCTCACCACCGAGGGCGGTGTGGTTGATGTGTATCGCCGCCTCCAGCCCGACACCACAGACGCTTGCTACACCTGGTGGAGCAACCGAGGCCAGGCCTATGCCAAGAACGTGGGCTGGCGGCTGGACTACCAACTCGCCACCCCGGCCTTGGCTGAAAAAGCCCGAACCGAATCGATTTACAAAGATCAAAAGTTTTCAGACCACGCGCCGATCACGGTCGAATACGACTTAGACCTCTGAGCGCAAGGCCACGGCCATGCGTCGCCCTTCGGTGGCGCTGCGCTGGCCCAGCTCAATCAGTTCCATCACCCACAGCGCTTCTTCGGCGGGCACCGGATTGGCCGCACCGCACAGCACCGCATCGCGAATGCCCGCGTAATAGCGCGTGTAATCGCCGGGCATGCCCATTTGCGTGCTTTCGCTCAGGTGTTGCTGCGCGTCTGACAGCGTCAAGCGCAGGGGCTCGGGGTCAACGCCCCAGTCGGCCAGCGGTGGGCGCTGGCCCGCCTTCAAGGCGGCCTCTTGGGTGTCCAGCCCCCACTTGACCAGCGACCCCTCGGTGCCATGCACCGTGAAGCGGGGCGCCACATGGGCGGTCAAGGCGCTGGCATGCAGCACCACCCGCATATCGCCGTAATGCAAGAGGGCATGAAACCAGTCATCGGCGCGGCTGTGGTCACGCTGGCGTGCCCAGTCGAGCGAAAGCGTTTGGGGTGGGCCAAACAATTGCAGCGCCTGGTCGAGCAAATGCGGCCCCAAGTCGTACCACAGGCCGCTGCCCGGCTCACCCGAATCGCGCCAGCGCTGTGGCACCACGGGGCGATAGCGGTCAAAGTGCGATTCAACATGCACGATGCGACCCAGGGTGGCGCTGTTCAGCACCGCTTGCAGCGACAAGAAATCCCCATCCCAGCGCCGGTTATGAAAAACCGACAACAAACGCGCTTGCTGCTTGGCCAACACGATCAGGTCGCGGGCCTCTTGCACATTCAGGGTAAAGGGCTTGTCGACCACCACATGCTTGCCGGCCCGCAGCGCCAAAGCGGCCAGTGGGGCATGGGTGTTGTTGGGCGTGGCCACCACCACCAGGTCAATGTCGGGTCGCGCGATCAGGCTTTCGGGGGTGTCGCACACCGCAACGCCGGGCCAGGCGGCGTGCACGTCTTGCGCACGGCTGCTGGAGATGGCCGTCAACTGCAAACCCGGCACGGCGGCAATCAGTGGCGCATGAAAAGTGGCACTGGCGTAGCCAAAGCCCAAAAGGCCCACTTTCAGGGGAGAGGTCATCGTCGTGCTTTCGGTTTGGCCATGAAGCTTGGCCATTCAACAGGGTCGCCAGCTTAAACCAAGCCGCCCACCTAGGCCGACACACATCCAGATCGTGACACCCAAGCCTTTGCAACCACTCGGTGCACATTCGCCCTGCACACAAATCAAGCCCGTGTACAGATCAACCCCGTGTATAGGTCAACCCCGTGTATAGGTCAGCATGCGCCCCTTGTAGGCCAGGGCATCCGCATGGGCGGACTGGTCCAGCACCTGCTCGTGCATGGCAAAGCCCGCACGCGCCATGTGCTTGTGAAACGCCGACCTGTTGCCCCGATTCGGGTCCACCACCCAAATTTCCGAAACCCTTGCGGCATGGGCGTTGATGAAGCTCGCCAGCGTGCCCTCGTCGTCGCGCTCGTACAAGATGTCGCTGCCCACAATCAGGTCAAAAAAGCCGCTGACACCGTCATCTTGTGCCGACGTCAGCACCGGCAAGCCATCTTCGCGCAGCGCGGCAGTGCCCCATAAACCATGACGGTAAGTCATCGGGGGCAGGCCGTTCAGGCGGGCGTTTTCGTTCAGAAAGGCGTGCGTCAAAGGGTGACAATCGCTGGCCGTGACGTTGGCGCCGCGCCGGTGCGCCACCAGGCTTGACAGGCCCAAACCACAGCCGATCTCCAAAATCCGCTCAGCACTCACGGGCCTTTGGGCCATGCGCTCGGCCATGCGTTGACCCGAAGGCCACAACAAACCAAACAAAGGCCAAGTGGCTGAAGAAATGCCCAAATTCAGGGCCTCATCCAAGGGGTCGTGGAACTGGTTTTTGTCGAGCAGGGAGCGAATGAGCAGGTCATCCACGCCCAAAACCGCGATGCTTTCCTGTTTGGTCAGGTAGCCGGGAAAAGAGGTGTGCAAAAGGGCAATCGGTGCAGCGCAAAAGCCGAAGATCAAAGGCGCTGGCTGGGGGCACTGTACACCCCGACCTCGAGAGACGGGCGCAATCGCATCCCTGATAATTCCCCCATGCTGCAATACCAAACCATCCCCGTCACCCCTTTCCAGCAAAATTGCTCCCTGATTTGGGACGACCAAACCCGCCAAGCGGCGGTGGTGGACCCGGGGGGCGATCTCGATTTGATTTTGGGCGCGGTCAAAACACGGGGCCTTCAGCTGGAGCAGATCTGGATCACCCACGGGCATGTGGACCACGCCTCGGGTACGGCCGATTTGGCCGAGCAATTGGGGGGCTTGCCCATCATTGGGCCGCACCCGGCTGACCAGTTCTGGATCGATGGTTTGCCAGCAGCCGCAGCGGCTTATGGGTTTCCGCCCGCCCGCGTTTTCACACCGACACGTTGGCTGGCCGATGGCGACACCGTCACGCTGGGGGCGCACACCTTGCAGGTGCGCCACTGCCCAGGGCACACACCGGGCCATGTGGTGTTTTATTCACCCGAGATCCAGCGTGCTTTTGTGGGCGATGTGCTGTTTGCCGGCAGCATTGGGCGCACCGATTTTCCGCAGGGCAACCATGACGATTTGATCGCCAGCATCACCGAGCGGCTGTGGCCCATGGGCAATGACACGGTGTTCATTCCCGGGCATGGCCCCGAGAGCACTTTTGGGCGTGAACGTCAGTCAAACCCTTATGTGCGGGATGTCTGAAGGCATGGATTCCCGATCAAGTCGGGCATGACAGCCACTGGGGCTTATGCGCTTGTCAAACTCAGCCTTTGAGCGCTTGCTCGTAGAGGTGTTGCACCTTGGGCAAGTTGGCTTGGAGTTCTTGAATGCGGTTGGCCCCGCTGGGGTGTGTCGACAGGAATGACGGGCTGCCATTGCCGCTGGCCGCTTGCATTTTTTGCCACAGACTGACGCTGGCCTCGGGTTTGTAGCCGCCGCGTGCGGCGATCTCCAGCCCCACCAAGTCCGATTCGGTTTCGTCGTCGCGGCTGTACTTCAGGGTGAGCAATTGGGTGCCCAGGCTGGCCGCGGCATCGCCCAAAGAGCCCAAGCCCAAGAGCTGCGACGCAATCGACAGGCCGATGCTGGTGGCCTGGCTTTTGGCCAGCCGTTCACGGGCGTGTTCACGCAGGGCGTGCGCCATTTCGTGGCCCATGATCATGGCCGCTTCGTCGTCGCTGAGTTTGAGCTGCTCCAGGATGCCGGTGTAAAAGGCGATCTTGCCGCCGGGCATGCACCAGGCATTGATTTGTTTGCTGCCAATCAGGTTGACTTGCCACTTCCAGTCACGCGATCGTGTGTTCCATTGCGCGGTGTGGGGAATGAGCTTTTGGGCAATGGCTTGCAGGCGTTGCAGTTGCGGGTGGCCATCGGGGGCCAGTGCGCCTTTGGCCCGGGCCTCGGCCAGCACTTGTGTGTATTGTTGCCGCGCTGAGGTTTCCAGCGTTTCGGCAGGGACCAGCTTGCGCAGGCCAGAGGACGAACCTACGTCCACTTGGGCCAAAGCCGATCCGGCGGCTGTGGCGCCCGCTGCCAGCATGAACGCCCGTCGGGCTTGCCAGCGAGGCGTTTTCAGATCGGGCGCATCTGGATCGGTATGGGCCGAGGGGGTTTTGAGGTCGCAAATAAAGCACATGGTTTGCAAATCATAGCGAGTTGCCAGATGCTGCGGCGGCCAAGGCCGGACGGGTGCATCCGATAATCAGGGCATGTCTGAAACCGCCACCCCCATTGAGACCCCCCCGCCCAGCACGGTACGCACCTGGCGCGAGGCCTTGCGTCTGTATTTGCAGCCTGCCAGCTTGCGCATGGTGGCGCTGGGCTTTGCGGCCGGGCTGCCCTTGCTGCTGGTGTTGGGCACGCTCAGCTTCAGGCTGCGCGAAGCGGGTATTGACCGCAGCACCATCGGTTACTTGAGTTGGGTGGGTCTGGCTTACGGCGTCAAGTGGATGTGGGCACCCTTGGTGGACAGGATGCCGATACCTTGGCTCACGCGCCAGTTGGGTCGCCGTCGCAGTTGGTTGTTGTCGTCGCAAATCGTCATTGCGGGCGGTTTGGTGGGCATGGCGCTCAATGACCCGTCGCAGCTGCTGGGGCCTTTGGTGGCCTGTGCTTTGGCGGTGGCGGTGGCATCGGCCACGCAAGACATTGCGCTCGATGCCTACCGCATCGAGTCGGCCGAGGTCAATGCCCAGGCCGCGCTGGCGGCCAGTTACCAAACCGGGTATCGCCTGGCCATGATCTGGGCCGGTGCGGGCGTGTTGTGGATTGCGGCATGGGCGCAAGGCGAGCAAACCACGGGCTATGCCCAAGCGGCTTGGCAAGTGGCGTATTTGGTGATGGCGGCCAGCATGTTGCCCGGCATGTGGATGGTGCTGGCCTCGCCCGAGCCGGTGCCTGCGCCGATGACGCCCGCCCGCAATCTGGCCGAGTGGGTGCAGGGTGCATTGATCGAACCCTTTGCCGACTTTTGGCGACGTTACCGCTGGCAGGCGCTGCAGGTGCTGGCGCTGATCGCGGTGTACCGCATCAGCGACGTGGTGATGGGCATCATGGCCAACCCGTTTTATGTGGACATGGGTTTCACCAAAACCGAAGTGGCCAGCGTGACCAAGGTGTATGGCGTGGTCATGACGCTGGTGGGCGCATTTGTGGGCGGGGTCTTGTCGGCGCGGTGGGGGGTGATGCGCATTCTGATGCTGGGCGCGGTGCTCAGTGCGGTCAGCAATTTGCTGTTTGTCTGGCTCAGCGGCGTGGGGCACGATGTGAGCGCCTTGGTCTGGGTGATCTCGGCCGACAACCTGGCCAGTGGCATCGCCTCGGCGGCCTTCATTGCCTACTTGTCTTCGCTGACCAACATCCAATATTCGGCCACGCAATACGCGCTGCTCAGTTCCATGATGCTGTTGTTGCCGAAGTTTTTGGCGGGTTTTTCGGGGGACTTTGTCGATGCCTACGGCTATGCCAGTTTCTTCACCGCCACGGCTTGGCTGGGGGTGCCGGTGCTGCTGCTGGTGGCCTTGGCTGCACGCGTCCACGCCAGACAGCCCTCGTGAATTTACCCATCTTTACCCAAGCGACACGACAAACGCCACAGCGCGGACGATGATCAGGCCATGCAAGAACTTTTGATGATCGAAGACGATGTCCGCTTGGCGGGCATGGTGTCTGACTATCTGGGGCAAAACGGTTTTGGCGTGGGCCACGCCCCCGATGCCCGGAGCGGTTTGGCCCGTTTGCAAACGGCAGGCGTCGATTTGGTCATCCTGGATTTGATGCTGCCCGACATGGACGGCCTGCAAGTGTGTCAACGCATCCGCGCTTTGCCGGGTGCCTTGGGCCAAGTGCCGGTGCTCATGCTCACCGCCAAGGGCGACCCGATGGACCGCATCATCGGGCTCGAAATGGGGGCCGACGATTACCTGCCCAAGCCCTTTGAGCCGCGTGAGTTGCTGGCCCGCATCAAGGCCATCTTGCGGCGCAAAAGTGCCCCCCCCGAAGTCAGCAGCCAGGTCATGCAGTTTGGCTCGCTCGAAATCGACCGCGATGCGCGGCGGGTGTCTGTGGCCGGGCAGGCCTGCGACCTGACGTCTTACCAATACGATGTGTTGGTGGCTTTGGCCGAACGCGCGGGCCGCGTGCTCACGCGGGACCAGATCATGGAGGCCGTGCGCGGGCGTGAGCTGGAGGCGTTTGACCGCTCAATCGACGTGCACATGGGCCGCATCCGTGCGGCCATCGAGGCCGACCCCAAAGCACCGCAACGCATCCTCACGGTGCGGGGCGTGGGCTATGTGTTTGCCCGCCAGCAGGACTGAAGCATGGCCCTGCGCACTTGGTTACGGCAATGGTCGCGTCATTTGTATTTGCGCATTTGGCTGGCTGTGGTCGTGGGGGTGGCCTTGCTCATGCTGGTGGTGGGCTGGGCCTGGCGTGCCAGTGTCGAGCACAACAACCCTCCGCCCGTGCCGCGTGAATGGGTGGTGCTCAATGCCCAGGGTGAGGTGCTGGCCACCACGACCCGGCCGCCTGGCCCCGGCGCGCCGCTTGAATTTGACGTGACCTTGCCCGATGGGCAACAACTCCAGTTGCGTGTTCAGCGCAACGGGGAGCGTGCAGACCCGCCCGACATGGGCCACCCGCGTGGTGGGCGCATGGCGTCGCCACACATGTCGCCGCAAACCTCACCGCAAAACTCACCGTACAGTTCGGCACGCATGCCACCCCATGTGCGCAACGAGCCGCCTTGGTGGGCCAAGCCGCCCTATGGCTTTTTCTGGATGCTGGGGCTGATCGGGTTGGCGGTGGCGCTGGGTTTGTACCCGGTGGTGCGGCGACTGACCCAAAGGCTTGAAGGTTTGCAGCGTGGGGTGCAGCGCTGGGGCGATGGCGATTTGTCGGTGCGTGTGCCGGTGCAAGGCGATGACGAAGTGGCCGATTTGTCGGCGCGCTTCAACGCGGCAGCTGAACGCATCGAAGGGCTGATGGCCTCACAAAAATCACTGCTGGCCAATGCTTCACACGAGCTGCGCTCGCCTTTGGCCCGCATCCGCATGGGGCTGGAGCTGATGGATGCAGCGGCTGCCGACAGCGCCACGCGCCAAGCTACACGCACCGAAATTTTGCGCAACATGAGCGAACTCGATCAGCTGATTGATGAGATCTTGTTGGCCAGCCGTTTGGATGCCAAAGAGGCGGACATCGGCATGGTCGAGGCGGTGGACTTGGTGGGCCTGTGTGCCGAAGAATGCGCCCGCGTGGGCGCGGTGCTGGAGGTGCCGCCCGGCCTGTCGGTGCTGGAGGTTCAGGGCGTGGCCAAGTTGCTGCGGCGCATGGTGCGCAATTTGTTAGAGAACGCACGGCGCTACGGTGCCACGGGCATCGATGGTCACGCAAACCTCGGCGATGACGTGGTCTTGTCTTTGGCGCAGCAAGGCCAGCAGGTTCATGTCCGTGTGTGCGACCATGGGCCGGGGGTGCCAGAGGCTTGGCGTGAGCGGATTTTTGAGCCGTTTTTTCGGCTGCCGGGTGCCAGTGAGCGCGTGGGCGGTGTGGGTTTGGGGCTGTCGCTTGTCAAATCGATTGCCGAGCGGCACGGCGGGCGGGTACGGTGTGCAGACCGCACTGGCGGTGGTGCCTGTTTTGAGGTGAGTTTCGACCAAAGGCCCCAAAGCAAAACGGCGAACACCTGAGGGTCCGCCGTTGCATCGCTCTTGAGGAGCGCCGTGGGGTTGGCTGGCCATCGCATCGATGGCCGCGCAGGCCTTTCAGTGGTGGTGGCCGACCACTTCACCGGCTTTCAATTTGTAAGCGGTGCCGCAATACGGGCATTTGGCTTCGCCGGTTTTGGCCACGTCCAGATAGACCTTGGGGTGGCTGTTCCAGAGTTTCATGTCGGCTTTGGGGCTGGGGCAAAAAACACCGCCCTGGGGGTTCAGGTCGGTGGCCAGCAGTTCAACGGGATTGCTCATGGTTTCTTTCCTTAAACCAGCGTCAGCCAGTGTGCGTATTTCGGGTTACGGCCGTTGACGATGTCAAAGAACGCAGATTGGATTTTCTCGGTGATCGGGCCACGGCTGCCCGCGCCCAGCTCAATTCGGTCCAGTTCGCGGATCGGCGTGACTTCAGCGGCGGTGCCGGTGAAGAAGGCTTCGTCGGCAATGTAAATCTCGTCGCGTGTGATGCGCTTTTGCACGATCTCCAGGCCCAGATCTTTGGCGATGTGGAACACCGTGTTGCGGGTGATGCCGTTCAAAGCACCGGCTGACAAATCGGGGGTGTAGATCACGCCGTCCTTGACCACGAAGATGTTTTCGCCAGCACCTTCAGACACAAAACCCGAGGTGTCGAGCAACAAGGCTTCGTCGTAACCTTCGTCGGTCACTTCCATATTGGCCAAGATCGAGTTGGTGTAGTTGCTCACCGCTTTGGCCTGCGTCATGGTGATGTTGACGTGGTGGCGGGTGTAGCTGCTGGTCTTGACGCGGATGCCGCGCTTCATGCCTTCTTCGCCCAAGTACGCGCCCCAGGTCCAGGCGGCGACCATCAGGTGAATGGTGTTGCCCTTGGGGCTTACGCCCAGCTTTTTGTCGCCAATCCAAGTGAGGGGGCGGATGTAGCCGCTTTCCAGTTTGTTTTCACGCACCACGGCGCGCTGGGCTTCGTTGACTTGGTCTTTGGTGAAGGGGATCGCCATGCGCAAGATTTTGGCGCTGTTGAACAGGCGGTCGGTGTGCTCTTGCAAACGAAAGATGGCCGTGCCTTGCTCGGTTTTGTAGGCGCGCACGCCTTCAAAAGCGCCGCAACCGTAGTGCAGGGTGTGGCTCAAGACGTGGATCTTGGCATCGCGCCAATCGACCATCTGGCCGTCCATCCAGATTTTGCCGTCGCGGTCGGACATGGAGGGAATGACAACGCTCATGAAAGTGTCCTTTGAAGAAGGGGCAGTAAACAGTGCAAAAAAGTGATTTTAAGGTCCACCGCCACCGTCAGATGAAGCGGTTGTGGACAGCACTCAGGTGGAGAGGGCCGGGGCTGTTGCTTCAACTTGGGTGTCGGTGGTGGGGCGCTCCAGTGTCCACTCGGTCAGTTTGCCCCCCACGAAAGTGCCGGTCACCTGCGATTGGCCGGCGTCTGTCCAGCGAAAGATTTCTGGCTGGGCGTCTTTTTCGGTCAAGAGTTGACCCAAAGACCGCGTCATGGCGATCACATGCATCAAGCTCGCTCCTTTTTGGAGCTTGGCATTGAGCATCACGGCGCTGGCCACATGCCCGATGGGGCGGTTGGCCGCTTTTTTAAGGATGGTGACCATGCGCGTGAAGTGCAGCAAGATCCACATGACCACACCACCTGCAGCCAGGGCAATGCCGGCCCACTGAAAGGCGTGCCAAGCACCGACGGTGAAAACGAGGATGGCCGCAGGGGCCAGTATTTTGTTGAAATTCATGGGGGCAGATTGTGCCTTGTGTGCCGTGGACTTGCTGATGGTGTCCTCGCTTAAGCCGAGCTGCATGAGGTCGGGTCAAACCTTCTTTTAACGGCAGCTGTGTCGAAGTCAAAGGCTGTGTGGATGCCAACAAGGTCTTTCAGGTGATTCAGTTGGAAGTCAAAAATGGCGACAGCAACCGTGAGGACGGAGCCTTAATCGAGCTCGCGCACTACGCCCATCGCTTCTTCAATCCTTTCAACGGCATGCACCTGCATGCCCGGAATGGCGGTCTTGGGCGCATTGGCTTTGGGAATGATGGCGGTGGTGTAGCCCAGTTTGGCCGCTTCTTTCAGGCGGTCTTGGCCACGCGGCGCAGGGCGCACTTCACCGGCCAAGCCCACCTCGCCAAAGGCGATAAAGCCTTTCGGCAGGGCTTTGCCGCGCAAGCTGCTGGTGATGGCCAGCATCACCGCCAGGTCGGCGGCGGGTTCGCTGATGCGCACGCCACCCACCGCGTTGACAAACACGTCTTGGTCCATGCAGGCCACACCCGCGTGCCGGTGCAGCACCGCCAGCAACATGGCCAATCGGTCGCGGTCCAGGCCCACGCTCAGGCGGCGTGGCGAAGGGCCACCGCTGTCCACCAGTGCCTGAATCTCGACCAGCAGCGGGCGTGTGCCTTCCAAGGTGACCATCACGCAGCTGCCGGGCACGGGCTCGCTGTGCTGGCTCAAAAAGATGGCGCTCGGGTTGCTCACGCCTTTGAGGCCTTTTTCGGTCATGGCAAAAACGCCAATCTCGTTGACGGCCCCAAAGCGGTTCTTGATGGCGCGGATCAGCCGGAAGTTGGAGTGGGTGTCGCCCTCAAAGTACAGCACCGTGTCCACCATGTGCTCCAGCACGCGTGGGCCAGCCAGCGCGCCTTCTTTGGTGACGTGGCCGACCAGCACGATGCTGGTGCCGGTGGCTTTGGCCGTGCGCGTCAGGTGCGCCGCGCATTCGCGCACTTGGGCCACCGAGCCGGGGGCGCTGGTCAATTGGTCCGAGTACACCGTCTGGATCGAGTCGATGATGGCGATGTTCGGTTGACGTGCTTGCAGGGTGTGCAAGATCTTTTCGAGCTGAATTTCGGGCAGCACCGGCACTTGCGAGTCCGGTAGGCCGAGGCGGCGTGAACGCATGGCCACTTGTGCACCGCTTTCTTCGCCCGTCACATACAGGGTGTTCATGCCGCTGCGCTGCAGGGCGTCCACCGCTTGCAACAGCAAGGTCGATTTGCCGATGCCGGGGTCGCCTCCGATCAGCACCACACCGCCTTCGACCATGCCACCGCCGAGCACGCGGTCCAACTCGTCGATGCCTGTGGGGTGGCGCTCAAAGTCGGCGGCTTCGATTTGTGACAACGGCAGTACTTCGGAGGTGGGGGCCAACGAGGCGTGCACCGAGCCAAATCGGTTTTTGCCTGTTGCTGCTGGCTCGCTTGAGCTCTCGATCAGCGTGTTCCAGGCGTTGCAGCTGGGGCATTTGCCCATCCAGCGGGCGCTGGTGCCGCCGCATTCGGTGCAGGTGAAAATTGTTTTGTCTTTGGCCATAGGGGGATTGTGCCTTTGACCGTGCCTTTGCCGACAGTCGACCGCAGTGGCAGGCTAACCCCAAGTTTTTAGGCCACTTTCAGCCAGGCATTGACAAAGTCATGCGTGATCTCTGCTGCGCTCAGGCTGCGTGCACCCGTCGCATTTTGCCCGGACCACAAGGGGGTGAAATCACTCGAACCCCTGGCTTCGGCCGCCGCTCGCAGGGGGGCAATGCCTGCTGTAGCAAGTGGAAATGCCGGGGCCTGTTCGCCCAAAGGCCCCAGCTCGCGCATGAGGCGGTTGACGATGCCGCGTGCCGGGCGGCCGCTGAACAGCCGGGTCAGTGCCGTGTGTTGCGCCGCAGACGATTGAAGGGCGGTGCGGTGCAAGGCGCTGGTGGTGGCCTCGTGGCTGCACAAATAGGCGGTGCCGATCTGCACACCCGCAGCACCCAGCGCCTTGGCTGCTGCCACGCCCCCGGCGGTGGCGATGCCGCCCGCTGCGATCACCGGCACATTCACGGCGTGCACAATTTGTGGCAGCAGCGCGAAGGTGCCAAGCTGCGTGCTCAGATCGTCGGTCAGGAACATGCCCCGATGCCCTCCAGCTTCCAGACCTTGCGCGATCACCGCATCTGCACCCTGTGCCTCGAGCCACAGCGCTTCTTGCACCGTGGTGGCGGATGACAGCACCCGGCTGCCCCAGCTTTTCACCCTGGCCAGCAAGTCAGGCGCAGGCAAACCGAAATGGAAGCTGACCACCGCTGGGCGAAACACTTCCAGCACATCGGCGCTGTCGTGGTTGAAGGGCACACGCCCTGGACCGGACGGGATGTTGTCGCCATCCAGGCCGGCTTCGCGGTAATACGGGGCCAGCGCTTGGTGCCACCGCGCTTGGCGCTCCGTGTCGGGCGTGGGGCTGACGTGGCAAAAGAAATTGACGTTGAAAGGGGCGCTGGTGGCTGCCTGCAGCGCTTGCAGTTCGGCGTGCAGTGCTGTGGGGCTGAGCATGGCGGCCGGCAGTGAGCCCAGGCCGCCTGAATGGCAGACGGCGGCAGCCAGGCGGTGATCTTGCGCTCCGGCCATGGGGGCCTGGATGAGGGGGGCGGCAAGGCCCAAGTGGTGAAAGAAGTGAGGCATGCCCAAAATGTAACGCGAGTGGGCGCCTGGCCCTCACGTTTGGCCGTCTGGGGGCGAGTTTGGTGGCTGCAATTTCGGGCTCACCCGCCTGATTTCTGACCTTAAAGATTCCACAGCAATGGGCTTGGACACATAACCATCCATGCCGGCTTCCATGTAACGCTCCCGATCGCCCTTGAGTGCGTTGGCAGTCACCGCGATGATGGGTGTACGGGGCTTGAGGCTGGCTTGCTCCATGGCTCGGATGATCTCGGTCGCCTCGATCCCGCTCATTGCGGGCATCTGGATGTCCATCAGGATCAAATCAAATGGGCCGCTGGAAAAGGCTTCAACGGCTTCGACACCGTTGTTGGCAATGCTGATGTCATAGCCCATGCGGGAGAGCAAGATGGTCGCCAGTGTCTGGTTGATCGGCGCATCCTCGACCAGCAAAACGCGCTGCGGGCTCGAGTGCAAGTGAGCATTGGGTTGGTGTGTGGGTGCTGCCCTTGCCTCAACATTGGCCGTGCGGCAGATGAGGGTGTTGAGCATGGCCAGCATTTCGTGTGGATCAATGGGTTTGACCAGAAACCCCTGAATGCCCAAAGGGTCTAGCTGCTCTTGGCTGGTCTGCTCACTCAATGCGCCCATCATGATGATGGGCATTTGCGCCGCGGGGGTCACTTGTCGGATTTGCGCGGCCAGTGCATAGCCGTCAATGTCCGGCATGTTCACATCGATCAAGGTGCAACAGGCTTGCGCAAGCAGGGGCGAATGCAGTGCCTGCACGGCACCATCGGCGGTCACTGGGTGCAGACCGATTGCGAACAGCTGTTGCCCCAGAACGTTTCGACTGCTGGCATTGTCGTCCACGACGAGGATCGTTTTTCCGGCCAGTGGCTTGGGGATCTCGTTGTCACTGAATACGGAAGCGGCGGCAGTTTGAAGGTTCACGCAAAAACTGAAGGTGCTGCCGTGACCGGGCTGACTGCTCACCTGGATGTCACCCCCCATCATTTGGACCAGCCTGCGGCTGATGGCCAAGCCCAAGCCCGAACCACCAAACTGGCGCACAGTGCTCGAGTCAGCCTGCGTGAACACGTCGAAAATGATGTTTTGTTTGTCTGGTGAAATGCCGATGCCGGTGTCCTTGATGGCGAAGGCCAGCCAAATGCCGTCAGCACCGGCTTGGGGCGGCATGCGCTCCACACACAGCAGGATTTCACCTTGTGCGGTGAACTTGATCGCATTGCCCAACAAATTGGTGATCACCTGCTGCAAGCGAAGCGGGTCACCGATCACCTGGTCCGGCACGTTGCTCTGCATGTCGCAGACCAGTTCCAGTTCTTTTTCACTGGCCCGCAAGGACAAGGTCCGTGTGGTTTGACGGATCAGGCTGTGCAAAGAAAACAGGTGCGGGTCGAGGCTGAGTTTGCGGGCTTCGATTTTGGAAAAATCCAGGATGTCGTTGATGACGGCCAGCAGCGAGTTGGCCGATGTGGACACCATGTCCAGGTAGCTGCGTTGCTCAGGGGTCATGCGGGTCTGCAGACACAACTCGGTCATGCCCAAAATGCCGTTCATCGGCGTGCGGATTTCGTGGCTCATGTTGGCCAAAAAATGGCTTTTGGATTCACTGGCCGCCTGCGCGGCATCGCGGGCTTGTGACATGTCCTTTTCGGTCTGGATGCGTGCTTCAACAAACTCGTTGAAGGCATGCACCACCGTCTTGATCTCTTTGCCGCCCAACTCGGCGATGGGGGCCGCTGCCTGACCATCGCGCATCTTGCTCGCCGTGTCGTGCATGGCACTGGCCAACAGTCCCAGAGGGCGCACCAGTCGCCCGACAAAAGTCCACAGCAAGGGCATCATCACCAGCATCAGCAACAAGCTCACGCCAATCATTTTTTTGAACAAATTTTCAATCGGCGCAAATGCCTCGGCAGAGGGGACAACCGAGGCCATGACCCAGTCTGTGGTCGCCAGCTGCTTGAAGGTAAAAAGGCCCTTGAGTCCACGGGTGGTGTAGCCCTCTTGGGTGCCTTCAAAACCATTCATCGCATTTTCAAAAGGGATGTTGCCGCTGTTGGCGGGCACTTGTTTGAAAATCAGACGGGTATCCGGGTGGGCAATGCGCAAGCGGTCTTTGCTGACCAGGTAGTAATAACCGGTTTCGCCGTTTTTACGGTTCGCAATGGAGCCCAACAAATTTGGCTTGTAGAGGTTCAGCACCCCGCCCATGATGCCGATCAACTGCTTGTTTTTGTCCAGAATGGGTGCGGCCACCACCACGATGGGTTGTTGGGTGGCCTTGCCCAAAATCGGTTTGGAGATCACCGCCTTGCCTGTCTGAATCACGCCCTGAATGTAGTCGCGGGACGACATGTCCAGGGTCCGTCGGCCTGGTTTGATCGGCCAGTCCACCAGCAAAACCCCTTTGGCGTCGAAGAGATACAGGTCGTCATAAACCGTGAGCAAGGCGTGCTCGCGCTGAAGAAACTGCTCCAGCGGTGCGAGCTGGCCGGGCGCACTTGTTGGGGCATTCAACGCCACATTGGACAGCATGGTGATGCTGTTTTGCAGGTTTTCATCCAAGTGCTTGGCCAGGTCGGTCAGTTGCCGGTACTCGTGCTTTTCGATGCGCTGCACGATGTCTCCACGCATCACATAAAACTGCAGTCCGAGCTGAACCAACAACAAAAGAAAGGCCATGACGATGGCGCTCAGGGACAGTTGGAGTTTGATGCTGAGATTGTTCATCGGTCTTTTTTGCCCTTGAGGCGTTCCTTTGGACCGAAATCCTGGACGGGTGCGTGCTCGAATGCGTTGGCCCAGCCATGGCGGTTAGGCAGCGGCTGATGAATTTATTTTAATCTTTCAAATCTTTATTTGAATACTTAGTTATTTGTTTTGATGGGCTTTTCCAGCCTCTGCTTGGGGCCATTCGCCGGCTTGATCAAGGGTAAGCCCGGGTTTTTTCTAGCTTGAATTCATTTAACATGTTAAATAAATGACAAGCACCCCATTCGTTCACCGCAATTTGCCGCGTTTGTTGCTGCAGGCGCGAGAGGCCGTCATGGCACACACCCGCCCGAGTCTGCGAGAGCATGGCTTGTCGGATCAGCAGTGGCGTGTTTTGCGGGTTTTGGGCGAACACGCGCAAGAGTTGGCCGGGGTGGAAACGGGGCGCGTGGCGAAAGAAGCGTATTTGTTGGGCCCCAGCCTGACGGGCGTACTGACCCGCATGGAGCGCGACGGCCTGATCGAGCGCAGCCGTTGCCCACAGGATGCGCGGCGCACGGTGGTGCGGGCCACCACGGCGGGTTTGGCCAAAGTCCAGGCCCTGTCCCAAACCATTGAAGCCCACTACGCCTGGATGGAAATGCAACTGGGCAAAGCGGCCTTGCAAACCCTGTACGGCCTGCTGGACCAGGTCATTGACCTGGAAGGCGACGGGCTGTCGGCCAGTGAACTGCCGCAAGGCACAGAGGAATGAAAACATGAGCCATTGGCAACCCCGAGGCACGGTGTATGGCACCTTGCTCAATTTTCGCCGCGAGTGGGACCTGTGGTCACCGCGCATGACACAAGAGCCGCACAAGGCCGCGCCCCAAGCGCCCGTGCTGTACGTCAAAACTGCCAACACCTTCAGCCCCGCCGGGCAGGACTTGGTGCTGCAAGACGGTGTGACCGAAGTCGACATTGGCGCAACGCTGGGCTTGGTGATCGGTGACGATGGCCGAGTGGCGGGTGCCGTTTTGCTGAACGACTGGTCTGTGCCGCACACCAGCTATTACCGCCCGCCGGTCAAGTTCCGCTGCCGCGATGGGTTTTTGGCCTTGCCCGAGCAGATCACGCCAGGCCAGTTGCAAGACTGGGCTGCGTTGCAGCTGACGGTGCAGCGCAATGGCGAACGGGTGCAGTCCGTGGACTTGCGCGAGCTGGTGCGCGACTTGCCCACCTTGCTGGCCGATGTGGGCGACTTCATGACGCTGCAAGCAGGCGATGTGTTGATGGTGGGCACCGATTGCCTGGCCGATGGCACGCGCCCGCGTGCCCAGGTCGGTGACCGGGTCGATATTTCTGCACCCGGCTTCGCGTCCGTGTCTGTGCAAGTCGGAGGTGCCGCATGAAACACGCACGCATCGCATGGGCAGGTGCTGTCCAGCAAGCGCTTGAATCTGATGGCCAGCTGCTCATCACCCAAGGTCCACACAAGGGCCATCGCGTGGGTTTTGACGAGGTGGTCTGGCTGCCGCCACTTGCACCCGTACCGCAAGCCCGCACCGTGATTGCGCTGGGCCTGAACTACGCCGACCATGCCAAGGAACTGGCCTTCAAAGCGCCCGAAGAACCGCTGGCCTTCATGAAGGGCGAGGCCTCATTGATCGGGCACAAGGCGCTGACCGTGCGCCCGAACGGGGTCAAATACATGCACTACGAGTGCGAACTGGCCGTGGTGATCGGCCGCACTGCCCGGCGCGTGAAAAAAGCCGATGCCTACGACTTCGTCGCGGGCTACACCGTGGCCAACGATTACGCGATCCGCGACTACCTGGAAAACTGGTACCGACCCAACCTGCGCGTTAAAAACCGCGATACCTGCACCCCCATTGGCCCCTGGCTGGTGGATGCGGCAGATGTCAGCAACCCCATGGCCTTGAAATTGCAGACCACCGTCAACGGCCAAGTCACACAAAGCGGCAGCACAGCCGACATGATTTTTGACGTGCCCACGCTGATCGAATATTTCAGCAGCTTCATGACGCTCAAGCCCGGCGACCTGATCCTGACCGGCACGCCCGACGGCATCGTTGATTGCCAGCCCGGCGACGTGATCGTCACCGAGATCGAAGGCATCGGCGCCCTGACCAACACCATCGTGGCCGCGTGAGCATGAATATGCACATGCCGCAAATGGCAACCGCAAC
>JAGNWH010000009.1:24478-36617 GCA_017986055.1 Limnohabitans sp.
AGCGACTACTTTGAAACCACCAACCCCGCCACGCAAGAGGTGTTGGCCGAAGTCGCCTCGGGCGGCCAGGCCGAGGTCAATGCCGCTGTCGCTGCCGCCAAAGCGGCTTTCCCGAAATGGGCCGCTACGCCCGCCACCGAACGCGCCAAAATCATGCGCAAGCTGGGCGACTTGATCACCCAACACGTCCCCGAGATTGCGGACACCGAGACCCGCGACTGCGGCCAGACCATCAGCCAGACCGGCAAACAACTGGTGCCGCGTGCCGCCGACAACTTCCATTACTTTGCCGAAATGTGCACCCGTGTGGACGGCCACACCTACCCCACGCCCACGCACCTGAACTACACCTTGTTCCACCCGGTGGGCGTGTGCGCACTGATCAGCCCCTGGAACGTGCCCTTCATGACCGCCACCTGGAAGGTCGCGCCGTGTCTCGCCTTTGGCAATACCGCCGTGCTCAAGATGAGCGAGTTGTCACCCCTGACCGCGGCGCGATTGGGCGAGCTGGCGCTGGAGGCGGGCGTGCCTGCGGGCGTGCTCAATGTGGTGCACGGCTTTGGCAAAGAGGCGGGCGAGCCGCTGGTGTCGCACCGCGATGTGCGGGCGATCAGTTTCACCGGCTCGACGGTCACGGGCAACCGCATTGTCCAAAGCGCGGGCCTCAAAAAGTTCAGCATGGAGTTGGGCGGTAAAAGCCCGTTTGTGATTTTTGAAGACGCCGACCTGGACCGCGCCCTTGACGCGGCCATCTTCATGATCTTTTCCAACAACGGCGAGCGCTGCACCGCCGGCAGCCGCATCTTGGTGCAGCAAAGCATCTATGCCGACTTTGCAGCCCAGTTTGCCGAACGCGCCAAACGCATCACCGTGGGTGACCCGCTCGATGAAAAAACCATCGTCGGCCCCATGATCTCCAAGGCCCACCTGGCCAAGGTGCGCAGCTACATCGAGCTCGGCCCCAAAGAGGGTGCCACCTTGCTGTGCGGTGGCCTGGGGCAACCCGCTTATGCTGCCGACTTGCCCGCGCATGTGCAAAACGGCAACTTCGTTTGGCCCACGGTGTTTGCCGATGTCGACAACCGCATGCGCATCGCACAGGAAGAAATCTTCGGCCCCGTGGCCTGTTTGATCCCTTTCAAGGACGAGGCCGATGCCATCGCCAAAGCCAACGACATTGAATACGGCTTGAGCAGTTACGTCTGGACCGAAAACCTGGGCCGCGCCCACCGCGTGGCCGCTGCCGTGGAAGCGGGCATGTGTTTTGTCAACAGCCAGAACGTGCGCGACCTGCGCCAACCCTTTGGCGGCACCAAGGCCAGCGGCACCGGCCGCGAGGGCGGCACCTGGAGCTACGAGGTGTTTTGCGAGCCCAAAAACGTGGCGGTTTCGATGGGCAGCCACCACATTCCACATTGGGGCGTCTGATCATGCGACCACTCGATCACTTCAGGAGACTTCGCCATGGGTAAGCTCGCACTCGCCGCCAAAATCACCCACGTACCCAGCATGTACCTGAGTGAGATCCCTGGCCCGCGTTTTGGCACGCGGCAAAGCGCCATTGATGGCCACCACGAAATCAGCCGCCGCTGCCGCGCCATGGGCGTGGACACGCTGGTGGTGTTTGACACGCACTGGCTGGTCAATGCCGCTTACCACATCAACTGCGCGCCGCATTACAAGGGTGTGTACACCAGCAACGAGTTGCCGCACTTCATCAGCAACATGGCGTTTGAGTCGCCGGGCAACCCGGTTTTGGGCCAGTTGTTGGCCAAGGTCGCCAACGCGCACGGCGTGGAAACCTTGGCGCACGAAGCCACCACCTTGCAGCCCGAATACGGCACGCTGGTGCCGCTGCGCTACATGAACGCCGACCAGCATTTCAAGGTGGTTTCGGTCTCGGCCCTGTGCACCTCGCATTACCTCAATGACAGCGCCCGTTTGGGCTGGGCCATGCGCGAGGCTGTGGAGCAGCATTACGACGGCACGGTGGCGTTTTTGGCCAGCGGCAGTTTGAGCCACCGCTTTGCACAAAACGGCTTGGCCCCGGAGTTTGCGCACAAGATCTGGAGCCCTTTTTTGGAGAAACTCGACGAGCAGGTGTTGCGCATGTGGGACCAGCGCGAGTGGAAAGCCTTTTGCGAGATGCTGCCCGAGTACGCCAGCAAAGGCCACGGCGAAGGCTTCATGCACGACACGGCCATGTTGCTGGGCGCTTTGGGCTGGACGGGCTACGACGGCGCGGTGGACATCCTGACCCCTTACTTTGGCGCGTCGGGCACCGGCCAGCTCAATGCCTTGTTTGAAGTCACGCCCCAAACCGGCCAGCACATCCCGGCGGCTCAGGCCAGCAGTGCGCAGGGCTATACCGCAGTGAGCACCCGACTTTGAGCATGAAGCCTCCCTGCAGGTCGGTGGCTTTAGCCCCGACTCAGGCCTTTTCCAAATCCCCATGTCGGACCTGAAGGTCCGACCTACAGACACCTCGACAAAGACAGAACCATGCCGCACCTCGTGATCCTCTACACCGGTCAGCTCGACGCCGAGGTCAACATGACCACGCTGTGTCGCCAGATGGCCGACGCCATGCTCACCGTTCAAGACGAAAACGGCCAACCCGTTTTTCCGACAGGCGGCACGCGTGTGCTGGCTTACCCTGCGCCACATTACGCGGTGGCCGATGGCGGCGCGGCGGGGCTTGCGGCGGGCGTGTATGCGCACAACCCGCATGGCGGTGCGGGCGATTACGCGTTTGTGTACCTGAACCTGCGCATGGGCCGCGGCCGCAGCGAGGCGGTGCAGCAAGGCGCTGGACAGACCTTGATCGAAGTGGCCAAAGCCTTTTTTGCACCCACCATGGCGCAACGCCACATCGGCATCACGCTGCAAATCGACGTGGGCCCCGAGGTGTTTGACGCCAAGCACAGCAACCTCCACCCTTTGTTTCAGAAGGCCTGAGCCATGTCTGTTTTCACCGAAGACCAAATCCAGCAGCTTGCGCACGCGCTGAACCAGTCCGAAAAATCGCGCGTGCAGATCGAGCACTTTTCCAAGCGCTACCCGGGCATGACCATCGAAGACGGTTACCGCATCAACCGCGCCTGGATGCAGATCAAGTTCGCCGAAGGGCGCACCCTGATCGGCCACAAGATTGGCCTGACCAGCCGCGCCATGCAGGTCTCTAGCCAGATCGACGAGCCCGACTACGGCACGCTGCTCGACGACATGCGTTACGACTGCACGCCGGGCCAGGTGCTGGATATTCCGTTCAGCCGTTTCATTGCCCCGCGTGTGGAGGTGGAGCTGGCCTTCATCCTCAAGAAAGCGTTGCGTGGGCCCAACGTGACGGTGCAAGAGGTGCTCGATGCGACCGAGTACGTGACCCCGGCCATCGAGATCATCGATTCGCGCATCGAGCAATTCGACCGCCACACCCAGGTGATGCGCAAGGTGTTTGACACCATCAGCGACAACGCCGCCAATGCGGGCATCGTGCTGGGGGCCAAACGGGTCGATCCCTTGACGACCGACTTGCCTTGGTGCGGTGCCATCTTGCGCCAAAACGGCGTGGTCGAAGAAACCGGCTTGGCCGCGGGCGTGCAGGGCCACCCGGCGGTGGGCATTGCCTGGTTGGCCAACAAGTTGGCACCGTGGGGCGAGTATCTGCAAGCCGGTGAGATCGTGTTGGCAGGCTCGTTCACCAAACCGGCGCTGGCCAAAGTGGGCGATGTGTTTGACGCGGACTACGGGCCATTGGGCAAGCTGGAGTTTCGGTTTGTTTGAGCGTTTTGAAGAGTCTGCAGTGGCTTCGTCTGGCGATAGCGGGAGGCTGCTGGGGCCAGGGTGGCGGCCCGGGCTCAGAGGCGCTTCGCTTTGCCACATCGCCCGAGCCGCCACCCCGACCCCAACATCCTGTGAGCCGTTTGGCCTTTAAAGAGAGGAACTGATTGATGAGCACCCCCGTGAATACATTCAAGCAAGCCCTGCAAAACAAGCAGCCCCAGATCGGCCTGTGGATGGGCTTGGCCAGTGCCTACACCGCCGAAATCTGCGCCTTGGCGGGGTTTGACTGGCTGGTCATCGACGGCGAACACGCGCCCAACGACCTGCGCAGCATCCAGGCGCAGCTGCAAACCTTGGCTGCGTATCCCACCAGCCACCCGGTCTGCCGCGTGCCCGTGGGCGAGACGGCGCTCATCAAGCAATACCTCGACTTGGGGGCGCAAAACATCTTGGTGCCCATGGTCGATACCGCCGAGCAGGCCGCGCAACTGGTGCAGGCCATGCGCTACCCGCAAGACGATGGCCGTGGCGGCGTGCGCGGCATGGCCGGTGCACGGGCTTCGCGCTGGGGCCATTACCCCGACTATTTCAAGCGGGCCAATGAAGAGGTCTGCCTGTTGGTGCAGGTTGAATCACGCGAGGCGCTGAAGAATTTGGACGCGATTGCCGCCACGCCCGGTGTGGACGGTGTGTTCATCGGTCCGGCAGATTTGTCGGCCTCGATGGGCCATGTGGGCAATGCGGCGCACCCCGAGGTGCAGGCTGCGATTGCCGATGCGGTGGCCCGCATCCTGCAAGCGGGCAAGGCCCCCGGCATCCTCACGCCTGACCGCGCATCGGCTGCCCAGTACCTGAAGCTGGGGGCCTTGTTTGTGGCGGTGGGTCTGGACACCCAAATCCTGATGCGCCAAACCACCGACTTGGCCGCGCACTTCAAATCAGAAGTGCGCGCCATCGCATCGGCCCCAGGCGCGACTTATTGACGCGCACCTTTAAAACAATGGGGATCTGACCCCCATTAACTTGACCCCCATGAAGGAGATCACGATGTTCCCCACCCCCCAAGCCGTGGTGCCGTCTTTGCAAGCGCGTGTCCACCCAGACGAATGGCAGACCCGTTTGCAGTTGGCGGCCTGCTACCGCGTGTTTGCCATGCTCGGCTGGACCGAGATGATCTACAACCACATCACCGTGCGACTGCCCGACAGCGTCACGGGCGGTGATAAACAGTTCTTGATCAATCCTTTTGGCCTGCATTACAGCGAGGTCACGGCCAGCAATCTGGTCAAGATCAACTTGCAGGGCGAGGTGTTGGACGGCTCACCCTATAAGGTCAATCCGGCTGGCTTTGTGGTGCATGCCACGCTGCACGGCGGCATAGACGGTGCGCACTGCGTGATGCACACCCACACCACGGCGGGTGTGGCGGTGGCTTGCCTGCAAGATGGCTTGTCGCAAAGCAACTTTTACTCAGCCCAGCTGCACGGCATGGTGGCCTACCACGACTTCGAGGGCATCACCATCCATGCTGACGAAGCGCCGCGTGTGCTCAAAAGCATTGGCAACAAGCCCGCCGTGATCCTTCGAAACCACGGCCTGTTGGCTTGGGGCGCGAGTTTGCCGCAGACCTTTGCCATTCTCTGGACCTTGCAACGCGCCTGCGAAATCCAGCTCGCCACGCAAAGCATGGGCGCACCGATTGCTGTGCCTGAGACGATTGCTGCCAAGTGCACGCGGGATGCGCTGCAGTTCAACCCGAACCACGGAGCCGGTCAGGACGTGTTCGAGGCGCTGGTGCGTCAGATGGACAAACAAGACACAGGGTGGCGCGCATGAGCGAAACAATCAACGGCGTGTCATTCAACAAAGTCGCCATCGTCGGCGCAGGGGCCATTGGTGGCTGGCTGGGCGTGCACTTGGCGCGTGCCGGGGTGCAGGTCAGCGTGCTGGCGCGTGGCGACACACTGGGCGCCTTGCAGCAGCAGGGCCTGCAATTGCATCAAGGGAGCGATTTGCACACCGTGCCGGTTCACGCCTCGAACGAGGCTGCCGCATTGGGCGTGCAAGACCTGGTGGTGATTTCGGTCAAAGCCCCCGCGCTGGCCTCAGTCGCACAGCAGCTTGGACCACTGATCGGCCCCAACACCGTGGTGTTGACCGCCATGAACGGCGTGCCTTGGTGGTTTTTGCAGGGGTTCGGTGGCCCGGTAGCAGACCGCTCTCTGGACGCCGTGGACCCGCAGGGGGCGATTGCACGCGCCTTGCCTGCCGCGCACATCATCGGCTGCGTGGTGCATGCCAGTTGCTCGGTGGATGCGCCGGGGGTGATCCGTCACCACTTTGGTGATGGCCTGATCGTGGGCGAGCCTTCGGGCCAGGCCACGCCCCGCGTGCAGGCCTTGCACGCACTGCTGCAAAAGGCTGGCTTCAACGCCAGCGTGTCGCCGCAAATCCAAAAAGACATTTGGTACAAACTTTGGGGCAACATGACGATCAACCCCATCAGTGCCATCACCGGGGCCACGACCGACCGAATTCTGGACGACCCCTTGGTGCGTCAATTCATCTCGGGTGTCATGCTCGAAGCCAAAGCCATTGGGGAACAAATCGGAATCCCCATCGACCAGCAACCCGAAGACCGCCACGCTGTCACGCGCAAATTGGGCGCATTTCGCACCTCCATGCTGCAAGACGTGGAGGCAGGTAAGCCGGTTGAACTGGATGCCTTGGTCTCGGCCGTGCGTGAGTTGGGTCAGTTGACCCATGTGCAGACGCCATTGACCGATGTTTTGCTGGGGCTCAGCCGCGTGCATGCACAAGGTCGAGGGCTTTACGGCTGCTGATTTCAATCTGCATGGTCGACATCCCTTCAATTTGACGGCGACGGGCACTTCAGGGTGCCAGTCGCTTTCTTGTCATCCCTAAGCCGAAGAGGGCGGTAAATTGGCCCCATGTCATCACGCCCCACCTCCGCTGCTTCCCCCGCTTCCCCTGCGTCCTTTTCCCGGTTGACCCTGACCGGTTTCCTCACGCTCTTGTTGATCGCCTTGATGATGGGCGCCAACCATGTCGCGGCCCGCACCGCTTTCAACCATGGTGTGGATGTGGTGACTGCCGTCACCTTTCGCAGCAGTGTCACGGCCTTTGTGGTGGCCTTGATCCTTTGGCAGCAAAAGGTCTCGCTCCAACTGACGGGGCGGCACAAAAAGAACCTTCTGCTGATTGGCGCATTGATCGCCGTGCAAAGTGTTTGCCTCTATTCGTCGGTCGCCCGTCTGCCCGTGGCTTTGGCTTTGCTGGCGTTCAACACCTACCCTTTGCTGACGGCTTTTTGGGCGCGGGTGCTGTACGGCCACCGCCCGGAGCGTGCCGTGTTGTTGGCCATGCCCGTGATGCTGTTGGGGCTGGCTTTGGCCCTCGACGTGATGGGTGCTGCATCGGGGCTGGGTGCCGCCCAGCAGTGGGGGCAAATCGGTGTGGGTGTGGGCTTTGCCATGGCGGCATCGGCCACGTTTGGCTTGGCCTTGGTCATCACCCAGCACGAGGCTGCCGATGTGGATGGCCGCTTGCGCACCTTCACCACCATGGCCACGGTGGCTGTGTTGGCGGCGGCGGTGGCCGCCAGCCAGAGCGGCTTGCATTTGCCCACGGCCACGGCGGGTTGGTGGGGTTTGGGGGCATTGACATTCTTGTATGGCACGGCCTTCACCATCATGTTCACGGTGTTGCCCAAGTTGGGCGTGGTGGGCAACTCGGCCATCATGAACGTGGAGCCGGTGTTTGCCTTGGTGTTGGCTTGGGGCGTGTTGGGGCAGTCGATTGCACTGATGCAGTTGGTCGGTGCCTTGGTGGTGGTGGCCACCGTCATGTGGCTGGGTTTGCGCAAGCGCTGAGGCGCTTTGCCGGGGCAGCGGCGTCAGCCGTTTTTCAGCGCCAAGGCTTTGTCGTACAGCTCGTTTTTTGACTCGCCTGTGATCTCGGCCGCCAGTTTGACCGCGGTTTTCAGTGGCAGCTCGGGCAGCAGCATTTGCAGCACGCGCACGCCTTCGCCTGCCGATGCCGCGACAGGCGCATCGTGCAGCACCAGCACAAACTCACCGCGCTGGCGGTCTGGCTTTTCGGCCAGCCAGCCTGGCAAGGCCTGTGCCGTGACGGTTTCGATTTGTTCAAATTGCTTGGTCAGCTCGCGCCCCACGGTGATGCGGCGCTCACCGAGCACCGACAGCGCTTGTGCCAAAGCCTCGATGCGGTGTGGCGCTTCCAGCAGCACCACGGCACGACTTTCTTGTGCGAGGGCCTGCACGGCGCGTTCGCGTTCGCCGGATTTGCTGGGCAAAAAGCCCGCAAACACAAAGCCGTCCTCGCCCGTCATGCCCGAGGCGCTGAGCGCGGTGGTCACGCTGCTGGCGCCTGGCAAGGGCAGCACCCGGTAACCGGCTTGCCGCACCGCCGCCACCAGCCGGGCGCCCGGATCGCTGATGGCCGGGGTGCCTGCATCGCTCACATACGCCACGCGCTCACCTTGCGCCAGACGGGCGATCACGGTTTGTGACGCTTCAGCTTCGTTGTGCTGGTGCACCGCCAGCAGTTGTGAGCCGGGACGGTCTAGGCCATAGGCCCGCAGCAGTTGCTGGGTATGGCGGGTGTCTTCGCAAGCCACGGCGTCGACCTTGGCCAGCACATGCAGCGCACGCAGGCTGATGTCGGCGAGGTTGCCAATGGGGGTGGCCACGACATACAGTGTGCTGGCCGGGTTGTTTTGCGATCCGGCAGCGTCGTGCGCGGCCTCCAGGGCTTTGGCAAACGAGGCAGACAAGGGAGACGGAGTCAATGCAATTCCTCAAAAAAGACACGGTGGGCCAGACCACCAAGGCCCGGGGTGATGCGGGCGAAGACGAGGCGCTGGCCTATTTGCAAGAGCGCGGTTTGCGCTTGCTGAAGCGCAATTATCGGACGCCTGGCCGAGGGGGTGGCGAAATCGACCTGATCATGCAATCGGCGGATGGCACGGTGGTGTTTGTCGAGGTTCGTCAACGCAGCCGAAGTGACCATGGCGGGGCTGCTGCCAGCATCGGGTATCAAAAGCAAAGGCGCATCATTTTTGCGGCGCAGCACTACCTGTTGCGCTGGCGCAGCTTGCCCCCGGCGCGCTTTGATGTGGTGACCATTGAGGCCACCGGACCCGAATGGTTGCAAGCCGCTTTTGATGTGAGCTAATGCACACAACTGAAGCCTGATGCAGGCTCGAATAACCGTGTAAATAACTGTTTTTCCGGGTGGCCGCCGTGTTGCGGGGGGTATCATTCGCACCGCATGCTAGACCTACGAATCCAACAACACTTTATCGACAGTGCCGATTTGCACTACCAGGTGGCCGAGACTTTGGCCAAACCTGTGGACGCCGCTGTCCAGGCCGTTCTGGCTTGTGTGACCGGGGGCGGCAAGGTGCTTGCTGGTGGCTTGGGCCCTTCGGCCGCATTGGCCCAATATTTGGCGAATTTGCTGGTGGGTGGTTTTGAACGCGAGCGTCCGGGTTTGGCCGCCATGGCCTTGTCATCGGACGCCTTGACGGCCAGTCGCTGGCCCGATGGCCAGGCCTTGGCGCGGCAGGTGCTGGCGCTGGGGCAGACCGGTGATGTACTGGTGCTCATCAGCGTGGATGGTGCAGAGCCTGCCTTGGTCGAAGCGGTGCAAGCGGCCCACGACCGGGAAATGAGCGTGTTGGCCCTGACCGGCCACCACGGGGGCGGTTTGGCCCGCCAGTTGCGCGAGACCGATGTGCATGTGTGTGTGCCGCATGAGCGAGCCGCCCGAATTCGTGAAGTTCAGCACTTGGTGCTGCACTGTCTGTGTGATGGCATTGACACCCAACTCTTGGGTGAACAGGAGACTCTTTAAATGAAACGCAATTTGCAATCTCTGGTTTTTTCGGGCGCTGTTTTGGCCGTTGCGCTGTCCAGTTTGTCCGCCTGCGCCCCCTTGATCGTGGGCAGCGCTGTCATGACCGGCATCGTGGCCACCGACCGCCGCACCACGGGTGCACAGGTCGAAGACGAGGGCATTGAGATCAAGGTCGCCAGCGCCGTGCGTCAGGATTTGGGTGAACGTGTGCACTTGAACGTGACCAGTTTCAACCGCAAAGTGTTGCTCAGCGGTGAGGCCCGGACCCAGGCCGACAAAGACCGCGCAGAGAAGCTGGCTCAGAGCCAGGAAAATGTCCAGTCGGTCGTGAACGATTTGGCGGTGACCATGCCCAGCAGCCTGACCCAGCGCTCCAAAGACACGGTGACCACCAGCCAGGTCAAGGCCGCATTCATCGATGCAAAAGACCTGCAGGTCAATTCAATCAAGGTGGTGACCGAGCGCGGCATTGTGTACCTGATGGGCCGTGTGACGGCCCGCGAAGCAAAACGTGCCAGCGACATCGTGCGCGGCATCAGCGGCGTGACCAAAGTGGTCCGCGTGTTTGATGAAATCTCTGAAGAAGAACTCCAGCGCCTGAGCCAGTCAGCGCGTGCCAAGTGAATTGACGCACGCCCCATAAAAAGAGCGGCCTTGGGGCCGCTCTTTTTTTGTCCAAATACCTTGGACAAACCCGCGCAGGCGGGTCGTCAAGGCCCTCGGCTGTGCCGTTCAGCGCAGTCGGCGGATCAGGCTGGAGGTGTCCCAGCGGCCACCGCCCATTTTTTGCACATCGGCGTAAAACTGGTCGACCAGTGCCGTCACGGGCAGGCGAGCGCCGTTGCGCTTGGCTTCGTCCAGCACCAGGCCGAGGTCTTTGCGCATCCAGTCCACCGCAAAGCCAAACTCGAACTTGTCATCGGCCATGGTTTTGCCCCGGTTGTCCAGCTGCCAGCTTTGCGCAGCGCCCTTGCCGATCACATCCAGCACTTGGTGCATGTCCAGGCCCGCCTGCTGGCCAAACGCCACGGCTTCGGACAAGCCTTGCACCAGTCCGGCGATGCAGATCTGGTTGACCATCTTGGCCAACTGGCCCGCGCCCGACTCGCCCAGCAAGGTGAAAGCACGCGAAAACGCCATGGCGGCAGGTTTGACGTTGTCAAAAGCCACGGCATCGCCACCGCACATCACGGTGAGCATGCCGTTTTGTGCACCCGCCTGGCCACCCGAGACGGGGGCGTCGATGAATTGCAGACCGAGCTTTTGCGCTTCGGCAGACAACTCCCGTGCGATGGAGGCCGAAGCCGTGGTGTGGTCCACAAAAATGGCACCGGGCTTCATGCCGGCAAATGCGCCATCGTCGGCCCTTTGGCCGCCGCCTAGGTCTTGTCCCAACACCACACTGCGCAGGTCATCGTCGTTGCCCACACAGGCGAACACGATGTCGGCACCCGCAGCCGCTTCACGCGGGGTGGGCGCGCTGGCGTTGCCGGGGCATTCGGCCACCCAAGCGGCTGCTTTGGCCGCGCTGCGGTTGTAAACGGTGACATGGTGACCGGCGCGGGCCAAGTGCCCGGCCATGGGGTAGCCCATGACGCCCAAGCCCAAAAAGGCGACTTTGCGGGCGGGTGCAGGTTCGTAGGTTTTGGCAGCGATTTGGCTCATGGTTGTCTCGATTCAGGATAAACAAGCGGCTAATTTAGCAGTCTGGCCAAGAGTCGGTGCACCTTGGGTGCATTGGGCTGACCGGTGGGCGACATCTGGGTGTTGTCTGAGGGTGCGCAAGAAAGGTTCGCACCCGGAAGGCTCGCACTCGGGTTTGGTACGCTCAGGCCATGAACACTTCCATCGCCGAGAACCTGGCGCAAGTCCACGCGCACATCCAGGCCGCCTGCCAAGCGGCAGGCCGTGCGCCGGGCAGCGTGCAATTGCTGGCCGTCTCCAAGACCTGGGGGGCCGATGCCGTGCGGTCCGCCCATGCCGCTGGGCAAACCGCTTTTGGCGAAAACTACATCCAAGAAGCGGTGGACAAGATCACGGCCCTGCAGGATTTGCCCTTGCAATGGCATTGCATCGGCCCGATCCAGAGCAACAAAACCCGCTTGGTGGCCGAGCACTTTGACTGGGTGCACAGCATCGACCGCCTGAAAATCGCGCAGCGCTTGAGCGAGCAGCGCCCCGCGCATCTGCCGCCGTTGCAGGTGTGCATTCAGGTCAATGTGGATGGGGGCGAGACCAAGTCGGGTGTGGTCCCGCAGGACCTGCCTGCGCTGGCCCAGGCGGTGGCCGCCTTGCCGCGCTTGCAGCTGCGCGGCTTGATGACCATCCCCGAGCCCGCCGAAACCGATGCCCAGATGCGGGCGGTGCACCGCCAAGCCAAAGACTTGCTGGACAATTTGCGCGCACAAGGCTTGGCGCTGGACACGCTGTCGATGGGCATGAGCGCCGATCTGGC
>JAGNWH010000009.1:36717-41519 GCA_017986055.1 Limnohabitans sp.
TTGCTGGCGCTGGGCGTCGTCCAGCCAGCCCAGTTGGTCCAGGGCCTCGACCGTGGCGGCAAACAGCGCCGCTTTGTTGCCGTCCATGATCTTGACCGCCAGGGCCTGACCACGCGCACGGCTGGCCACGACCTGCACGCCGTCCGCCCCCACTTTGCTGACCCAATCGCCCCGGCCTGCACGCATGAAGTCGGCGTCGTTGCGCCCGGTGCCCGAGACCAGTTCGGGGTGTGCGCTCATGGCTTGGCCCAGCTGCTGCAAGCTCTCGCCGTAAAGTCCATCGGCTTCGGGGCAGGCCAAACGGGCATAGCTGCGGGCCAAGCGCGACAAGGGCATGGCGTAGTTGGGGGCCGAGCAACCGTCGATGCCCAGCGTCAGTTCTTCTTCGCGCAAACCGGCCAGGTGCGCCACGGCTTGGCGCACCTGTTGTTGCAAAGGATGATCCACCTCGGTGTAGTCGTCGGTGGACAAACCGTGTTGCACGCAATAGGCCAAAAAGCCACTGTGCTTGCCGCTGCAGTTGTGGTGCCGCTCATCGTAGGCAAAGCCCTCGGGCATGGGGCGGTCGAAAAACGTGAAGCGGTAGGGCACATGGCAGCCGCAACGCATCTGCTGCGTGCGGGTGCCACTTTTGCGCAAGATGGACGCCACCTGCTCGACGTGCATCGCCTCGCCGTTGTGGCTGGCACACATCATGGCCAACTCGGGTGGCGTGAAGCCAAAATGGGCCACGCCGCCCGACTGGATCAGCGGCAGCGCCTGCATGGCCTTGAGGGTCGATCGGGTGAAGCACAGCCAGTGCGGGTTGCCCACCTGAGCCAGCACACGACCTTCGGTGTCGGTCACGGCCAGTGCGCCCATGTGCAGGCACTCTGGCACACCGTTGCGGGTCAACTCGATCAGGGGTTCAAAGTTCATGGCTTCACCTTTGCATGTGGACAAGCCAGTGTAAGTTCTCGCCTGTCCTGAGGGCTGGCCGCTTGGGCCGCGCAGCGCCGTTGACTCAGCCTTGGGGCACTCGCGCCGGCAGCACCGTGCCCACGCATTCGCCAAAGCCAATGCGTGCCGCGCCTTCGCGCTCGCACCAGCCGCGCAGCACCACGCTGTCGCCGTCTTCGAGCCAGGTGCGCTGCTCACCGTTGGGCAAGGCGATCGGGTTCTTGCCGCCCGTGGTCAGCTCGATCAGGGCGCCTGCTTGGTCCAAGGTGGGGCCGGACAGGGTGCCGCTGCCCAGCAAGTCACCCGCTTGCAAGTTGCAGCCGTTGACGGTGTGGTGGGTGACCATCTGCGCCACGGTCCAATAGGCGTGGCGGTAGCTGGTGCGGCAGATGCTGGCGTCGCTTTGACCGGCAGCACGCATGTTCGGGGTTTGCAGGCCCACTTGCAGCTGGATGTCAAAAGCACCGCCTTGGCGGTTGGCGGCTGAGTCGAGATAGGCCATGGGCTGTGGATCGCCTTCGGGCCGTGTGAAGGCCACGCGGTAGGGCGCCAGCGCTTCGAGGGTGACGACCCAGGGCGACACCGTGGAGGCAAAGTTTTTCGACAAGAAAGGCCCCAGCGGCTGGTATTCCCAGCCCTGGATGTCGCGGGCCGACCAGTCGTTGAGCAGGCAGATGCCGAACACATGGTCTTCGGCCTCGGTGATGCCCACGGCTTCGCCCAGTGCATTGCTGCGGCCCACAAAAATGCCCAGCTCCAGCTCGATGTCCAGCCGCTTGCAGGGGCCGAATGTGGGCGCGGCTGCGCCCGGCGGCATGGTTTGGCCGACTGGGCGGTGAAATGTCTGGCCCGACACGCCAATGCTGGAGGCGCGGCCGTGGTAACCGATGGGCACCCACTTGTAGTTGGGCAGCAGGGGGTTGTCGGGGCGGAACTGTTTGCCGATGTTGGTGGCGTGGTGCACCGAGGTGTAGAAGTCGGTGTAGTCGCCAATGCGGGCGGGCACGTCGAATTCGGCCTCGGCTTGCGGCACGAGGCCGTCTTGCAAAGCGGCTTGCGCTGCCGACTCTTCGCGCAAAGCGCGTGACAGGGCCAGGCGCAAGGCGCTCCAAGCCGGGGTGCCCAGCGCCATCAAGGCGTTGAGCTTGTCTTGTGCGCCCGCTTGGGCGGCTGCAGCGGCCTCGCCGGTCAGAACGCCTGACTTGGCCAATGCGGCCAAGTCCACGATCTGGTCGCCAATGGCCACGCCGCCACGAAAAGCCTCAGATGAGCCCTTGCGGCGGAACACCGCGAACGGCAGGTTTTGAATGGGGAAGTCGCAGCCTGCGCTGTTGGCCGAGGCGAGCCAGCTTTTGAGCGCCGGGTTATGGGTGTCGTTCAGCAGGGTCATCGTGGCCCTTTCAAGCGGCCATGCTGCCGTCGTGCATCCACGCGGCGTGCTTGGGCGCGCGTTTGGTTTGGCTCCATTCTTCGAGCATGTCCCACTTCACATCGTCGAGTTTTTTCATCATCTCGGGCGTGCCGCAGTCGGCGGCCAGCTCCAGGCGGTGGCCGCTGGGGTCAAAGAAATAAATGCTTTTGAAAATGGTGTGATCGACCGGCCCGAGCACCTCGATGCCGCCTGCGACCAATTTGTCTTTGGCGGCGATCAGCGCGTCCATCGACTCGACCTTCAAAGCCAAGTGCTGCACCCAAGCCGGGGTGTTGGTGTCGCGGCCCATTTCGGGCTGGCTGGGCAGCTCAAAAAAGGCCAGGATGTTGCCGTGGCCCGCGTCCAAAAAGATGTGCATATAGGGGTCGGGTGCTTTGGTCGAAGGCACTTCGTTTTCGGCAATGGCCAGCACAAATTTCATGTCGAGGTGTTTTTGGTACCACTCAACGGTTTCTTTGGCGTCTTTGCAGCGGTAAGCGACGTGGTGAACGGATTGAACGAGCATGGGGGTCTCCTTTGAAGTGAGGGGGTCAGAGGTCTTGCAATGCAGCGGTGATGTGCTGCTGGAAAAGGGTTTCGTCGGCCAGCGCGTTGGCGTTGAGCAAAGCCAGCTTGACGAGGAACAGCTGGGCCTTGTCGGCCCCGGCTTGGTCGATGGCGGTGGCCAGCGCGTCGTAGACGGTTTCGAGGCCGCCGATGGAAAGTGTGGGTGAATGTGACAGGGGGGTCATGGTGTTCTTCCTTATCGCGGCAAGGCGTTGTTCAGGGCCGCTTGCAGCCGCGTGGCGTCCAGTGTGAGCCAGCGGGCGCAGATGTGCTGGTCGGGGCGCAGCAAATACGCGCCGCCATGGGCTGGCACACCGTAGCGTTGGCGCAGGTGGCCATCGGCATCGGGCAGGTGCTGATCGGCCCCGGCCACGGGCTGCGCTGCGCCCACAGCGGTGACGTTCAAAGGCATGCCTTTTTGCCGTGCGGCGTTGATCACTTGTTGCAGGGCATCGGGCAAGGTGGTGTCGGTGAAATACAGCAGATCAAAGCCGCCGCCCAGGTGGTCGAGCAAAAAGTCATTGGCCCCCAGACGCACGTTTTGCGGTGGCGCACCGTGGGCTGGGCCGCTCTTGAACAAGCCGTTGTCGTCGCCCGCGCTGTTGAGCAGGGAGTGCGTGTACTCGTGCGGCCTTGAGGTGCGCCAGTGGTACAGGGGCCGCACAAATTCTTGTGTGAGCGAGAGCGACAACACCGCGTCGCGCAGCAGGCGAAAGCCCGGACTGGGCGGGGCCATGAAGCGGGTGCTTTTGCCCGCTTCGGTGATGATCTCGCGGGCTGCGCCCACGCGCTCGGCGCTGTGGTTGGCCAGCAGCTGTGGGCCGGCAAGGCCTTTGGCCACAAAAGCCAGGTGCCAGCCCAAAGACTGCGCGTCTTGAAAGGCGGTGTTGGCCCCGCGCACGCCAAAAATCGGCAACAGGTGCGCTGCGTCGCCCGTGAAGATGACGCTGCCATGCACAAAGTCGGGCAGCGTGAGCGTGCGGGCCGAATAGACCGAAGACCAGTCCATCTCCCATGGCACACCGGCGTGGCCGATCATGGCCAGTTGCGCGTTGATGCGGGCTTTGAGTGACTCGGGGCGCAGCGCCTCTTCGGGCGTTTCGCCCGGTGGCAGTTGGTAGTCCACGCGCCAAATGCCGTTGGGCTCACGGTGCATCAGGATGGTGTTGCCGGGGTTCCAGTCGGGGTCAAAGTAAGCCAGGCGCTCGGTGGGCAAAGGCAGGTCAATCTTGATGTCGGCGATCACGAAAAAACCTTCGTAAGACGCGCCTTCCATTTGCAGGTTCATGGCTGTGCGGATGCCCGAGCGCCCGCCGTCAGCGGCCACTACCCAGTCGCTCTCCAGCGTGTAAGGGCCTTCGGGCGTGTCGACCTCCAATTGCGCATAGCCGTCTTTTTGCACCACGGTGTTGACCTTGTTGCCCCAGCGGAAATCGATCAGCGGGCTGGCTTTGCAGGCGTCGTGCAGGTACTCCTCCATGAACTGCTGCTGCACGTTGATGATCGGGAAAAACCGGTCATCGGCATCGTGCGGCGCTTCCATACGGAATACGCGCTGGCCCCGGTAAAACGAGTTGCCAAAGCGCCAGGGCAGACCGCCTGCGGTCATGCGGTCGGCCACCCCCACTTGCTGCAAGATTTCCATCGAACGGCGGGTAAAGCAGATGGCGCGGCTGCCTTGAGAAAACTGCAGCTCGGCGCTGAGCACCACGCTGGGCACGCCGTGGCGGGCCAACTCCAGCGCCGTCACCATGCCTGCGGGGCCGGAGCCGACGATCACCACCTTTTGCCGCGTCTGCGGGGGGTGTGCCGAGGCCAGCCAAGGTTTGAAAACCTCGTACTGGTAATAAATAGAAGGGCGGGCTTCGGTGCTGGGTGTGTGCAT
>JAGNWH010000060.1:0-12660 GCA_017986055.1 Limnohabitans sp.
GATTGATTTGCCCCCGATTGATTCAACAGATCCGTCATGCCCGGCTTGACCGGGTATCCATCACTGCCGAAGGCATAGACCCTCGATCACGTCGGGGGTGACGGTGGTTAGGGCGTGGACCCCCGATCGGGTCGGGTTGACGGTGGTCAGAATTAATTGGGATCTGACCCCGATTGATTGGGATCTGACCCCGATTGATTGGGATCTGACCCCGATTGATTTTGGGATCTGACCCCGATTAATCCGTCATGCCCGGCTTGACCGGGTATCCATCACAGCCGAAGGCATAGACCCCCGATCACGTCTGGGGTGACGGTGCTTAGGGCATAGACCCCCGATCACGTCGGGGGTGACGGTGCTTAGGGCGTGGACCCTCGATCGGGTCGGGTTGACGGTGGTTAGGGCGTAGACCCCCGATGACGTCGGGTTTGACGGTGTTAATTGAGGTCATATCCCGATTCATTCGATGAATCTGTCAACTTCATCGAAAAAAGCCCGCCACACTGGCCCCGGTTCTTTAAAATCTGGCCTCTACCGTTTATTTAGACCCCCGAACCATGACCCAAGTCACCAACACTGTGCGCTTTGTGCTCGACGGCCAGATCGTCGAAGCCCAAGGCGAGCGCCGCACCACCACCGTTCTGGACTATTTGCGCGAGCAAATGCACCGCACCGGCACCAAAGAGGGCTGCGCCGAAGGCGATTGCGGCGCTTGCGTGGTCATGGTGGGCGAACTCAACGCGGCAGGCACAGGCGTGGACTATGTCGCCACCAATGCCTGTATCCAGTTGCTGCCTTCGCTGGACGGCAAATCGGTCAAGACCGTCGAGAGCCTGAAAAAACCCGACGGCACGCTGCACCCGGTGCAGGCAGAAATGGTCAAGTGCCACGGCTCGCAGTGCGGTTTCTGCACGCCCGGCATCGTGATGAGTTTGGTGAACTTGGTGCAGGTTTTGCCCATGCCCAATCGCCAGCAGATCACCGATTCGCTCAGCGGCAACCTGTGCCGCTGCACTGGCTACAAGCCGATCATCGATTCAGCCACCAAGGCCTGCGCCAAGCCAGAAGCCCTGAAGCTGGACGACAGCGCCGATGTGCCCTTGCTCAAAGAGATCCAGCGCGCCAGCGTGCCCACCCTCAGCCTGGACGGTGACATCATCGTGCAGCCCGTGGTGCGCACCAAAAAAGGCAATGAGTTTGTGTCGCCTGCCACCATCGAAGAAGTGGCCGACTACCTGGTCAAACACCCCACCACCACACTCTTGGCCGGCAGCACCGAAATCGGTTTGCAGGTCAACAAGCAGTACGCACGCCCCGACCACATCATGTATTTGGGCAATGTCAAAGCCCTGCGCCAGGTGGCCGAGACCGACAAGGTCTGGCGCATCGGTGCCGCAGTGTCACTGACGCAGGTGGAGGCGCTGGTCGCCAAGGCCTACCCCGACTTTGCCGAAGTGTTGCGCCGCTTTGGCTCGCCCCCCATCCGCTCGACCGCCACCTTGGCGGGCAACATTGCCAACGGCTCGCCGATTGGCGATTCCATGCCTTGCTTGCTGGCGCTGGGTGCCAATTTGGTGCTGCGCCGTGGCGACAAAACCCGCAACGTGTTGCTGGAAAACTTCTACACCGGCATGAAGAAAAGCGTGCTCGAAGCCGGTGAGTTCATCGAAGCGGTGGAGTTGGCCAAGCCCATGGCCGGACAGGTTTTCCGCGCCCACAAGGTGAGCAAGCGTTTTGAGCAAGACATTTCGGCCACTTGCGCGGCCATCAGCTACACGCTCCAAGGCGGCAAGTTGTCTGGCGTCAAGCTGGCCTACAACGGCCTGAGCCCCTTCCCGGCCCGTGCGCCCCAACTCGAAGCCGTGCTCGAAGGCCAAGCGCCCGCCGATGTGAAGGCGGCTGATCTGGACGCCGCGATTGCCGCCAGCTTTACCGCACGCGACGGCTTGCGTGCCACGTGGGCTTACCGCGCTTTGGTGGCGCGTAATTTGGCTTTGGAATTCATTGAAGAACAGAAAGAGGTGGCTTGAATGAACGCTCCTACCGCACTCAAAAACCTGTTGCCCGCATCGGGCGTTCAGCAAGGCACCGACATCGTTCACGAGTCTGCGCACCTGCACGTGACAGGCACAGCCACCTACATCGACGACATCCCTGAGCACGCAGGCACCTTGTATGCCGCCCTCATCCTGTCGCCCGTGGCGCATGGCGAGTTGATCGGCGACGGCATCGACCGCGCAGCCATTCTCAAGGAACACGGCGTGGTCGCGGTGTACACCGCCAAAGACATTCCCGGTGAAAACAACTGCGGCCCCATCGTGCACGATGATCCCTTCCTCGCCGCAGGCAAGGTCGAGTTCATTGGCCAGGCCGTGGCCGTGGTGGTGGCGCGCAACATGCTCTATGCCCGCGAAGCCGCGCACAAAGCCAAGGTGCTGGTCAAAGAACTCACGCCGATCCTGACGGTGGAAGAGGCGATGGCCGCGGGCAGCTTCATCATGCCGCCCAAAGGCATCACCCGTGGCGACGCGGCCACGGCCATTGCCAATGCCCCGCACAAGATCAAGGGCACGACCCGCACCGGTCAGCAAGAGCAGTTTTACCTCGAAGGCCAGATCACTTACGCGGTGCCCAAAGAAGACGGCCAGCTCACGCTGTATGTGTCGACCCAGCACCCCGATGGCAACCAACGCGAAGCCGCGCACGCCCTGAACCTGCACACCAACGACGTGGAAGTGATTTGCCGCCGCATGGGCGGTGGCTTTGGTGGCAAAGAGGGCAACGCCAGCATCTTCAGCCAGAGCGCCGCACTGGCCGCACACAAGTTGGGCAAGCCCGTCAAGCTGCGCGTGAACCGCGATGACGACATGACCATCACGGGCAAGCGCCACGATTTCCGCATCGACTACGAAGTGGGCTTTGACGACAAGGGCCGCGTGCTGGGCGCTGACATCACGCTCATGTCCCGCTGCGGCTACAGCACCGACTATTCGGGCCCGGTGAATGACCGCGCTTGTTTGCACATCGACAACAGTTACCACATCCCCGCGCTCAAGCTGATCAGCCACCGCTGCAAAACCAACACGCAAAGCGCCACCGCCTTCCGTGGTTTCGGTGGCCCACAGGGCATGTTTGGCATCGAGACGGTGATGGACGAAATTGCCATGACTTTGGGCAAAGACCCTTTGGAAGTGCGCAAGCTCAACCTGTACACAGACCCGGCCATCAGCGGCAGCCCCGACACCATGACCACCCAATACAACCAGCTCATCGAAGACTGGGTGGGCGACAAGGTGATTGCGCAGGTCGAGCGTGAATCGAATTACGCCGAGCGCCGTGCACAAGTGCAGGCCTTCAACGCCAAGAGCAAAACCCGCAAGCGCGGCTTGGCCTTGGTGCCCCTGAAGTTCGGCATCAGCTTCACCGCCACGCACCTGAACCAGGGCGGCGCATTGCTGGTGGTGTACATGGACGGCTCGGTCAGTTGCAACCACGGTGGTACCGAAATGGGCCAGGGCCTCAACACCAAGATGGCTCAGGTGTGTGCCGATGGTCTGGGCATCAGCGTAGACCATGTGCGCATCACCGCCACCGACTCGCAGAAAGTACCCAACGCGTCAGCCACTTCGGCATCCAGCGGTGCCGACATCAATGGCGCGGCCATCATGAACGCCACAACGCAAATGCGCGAACGCCTCAAGCCTGTGGCCGCGCGCATGTTGGGCTGCCAAGCCGAAGACGTGAGCTTTGCCAACAATGAGCTGCACGGCGGCGGCAAATCCGTCAAGTGGGCCGACGTGACCAAGCAAGCTTGGCTCGACCGCGTGGGCCTGAGCGTGACGGGCTTTTACATGACGCCCGAAATCAAATACGACTTCACCACCTTGAACGGTCGTGCCTTCTATTACTACTGCTACGGCGCGGCGGTGAGCGAAGTGGAAATCGACACCCGCACAGGCGAGTGGTGGCTGAAAGCCGTGGACATCGTGCAAGACGTGGGCCGCAGCATCAACCCCGCATTGGACAAAGGCCAGATCGAAGGCGCTTATGTGCAAGGCATGGGCTGGCTCACCATGGAAGAGTGCATTTGGGACAAAAAGGGCAAGCTGCTCACACACGGCCCCAGCACGTACAAGATCCCGGTGGCGGGCGACATCCCTGAGCACTTCAAGGTGTCCTTGTTCGACAACGCCAACCTGAAGCCCACGCCTTTCAACAGCAAGGCCACGGGTGAGCCGCCTTTGATGTTGGGCCTGTCGGCCTTCTTCGCCTTGCGCGATGCGGTGGCCGCCAGCGCCAACCACAAAGCGGTGGTGTACATGGACGCACCTGCCACGCCCGAGCGCATCTTGATGGCGTGTGAAAAAGCCAAGGCCACTGCGGGCCTTTGATCTGCTTGGCAGGATGCCTGAAAGTTTTTCAGGCATCCTGCGGCCCAAGACCAAACACGTTTCAGGAGTGGGCACATGTCAGACGATCCAAGGTGCTGCGGCACCGGCACTTGCATCATCAACGACGAGGGCGTTTGCTGGTGCGGTCAAAAATGGGATGGCCAGAAGATGTGCTTTCCAGCGCGATCAGAAACCAGCATCCCATTGGCTCAGACGCAGCAGACAGCGCTTTCTCAGCCCGCTGTCACGGCTGTTCAGCCTGAGATGCCACAACACGACTGAGCTGACCGCTCAGTCTTGGCCTTCGGTCAAGGTGTCCAGCTGAAATTTGCCGCTCTTGTGCCACAGCCAAGTGTCTGTGTAAGTGACTTGGCTCAGGTGCTGGGGCACGGGGTAGGGCGCTGCGGCTTTGACCATGCGCTCGATTTCAGCCATGACTTGCGGCACATGCTTGGGGGCACGCATCCAGTGGACGGCTTTGACGGCGCCTTTTTTGTCGATGTCCACATTCAGCACGCCCACTGCTTCCAGCATGGGAGGCATGCGGCCTTTGTAAATGCGGTGTGCTTGCATGCCGTACAAATGGCCGGCTGCGTCCTTGCGGTACTCTCTGCTGGTGCGCGCAAGCGAGGTCGGACCTGCAGGGACTTTGACGATTTCAGGGACCTTGGCAACCGGAAGTGGCGCAGGCGGTTTGATGACTTCGGGTGGCGGCGTGCTGCAACCACTTAAAAACCCCAAAGTGGCAGCACCCAAGCTCAGCAGTGTCGTGGTGAGTGCATTTTGAATCTGGCGCAGATGTTGGTTCATGGCAAGCCCTTGTCCTTGGCATACTCTGTGGTGGCCATGATTGTGGCATCGACCTTGCCCAATGGGCAAACAACTTTCAGGCCCTCCTAATTGAATGGACAACGAGATTGAACTGGATTGAGAAAGCCCTCAAGCGGCTAAGCACTGAAAACGCGGTGGTGGTCACGGTACTGTCGACCCAAGGCTCCGTTCCCAGAACTGCGGGCACCCGCATGCTGGTGTTTGCGCAAGGAGAGCAGGGCACGATTGGTGGCGGCCATCTGGAGTTTCAGGCCCTGGCCCATGCCCGGCTGTTGCTGGCAGGCCAATCCACCCAAACCACTTTGCATCAGGTGCTGGGCCCCAGCTTGGGGCAATGCTGCGGCGGTGCGCTGGCACTGGGTTTTGAGCCCGTCAGTGCAGCTGACCTGCCCAGGCTGCGCGATCTTCTGATGCCGCCGCGCACACCTTTGGCACTGTTTGGTGGCGGTCATGTGGGCAAGGCGCTGGTCAATGCCCTGGCGCCTTTGCCCTTTGCCATCCGCTGGGTGGACAGCCGTGACGAGATCTTTCCGTCCGATGTGCCCGATGTTGTGGACTGTGAACATTCCAACCCGGTGCAGGCGGCTGTGACCGACTTGTTGCCCGGCAGCCGCGTGCTGATCATGAGCTTCAGCCACGCCGAAGACCTGGACATCGTCATCGCTTGCCTCAAACGCCAACGCGAGCAGGCCGATTTGCCATTTGTGGGCTTGATCGGCAGCAAGACCAAATGGGCCACCTTCCGGCATCGCCTGGAGGATCGGGGTTTTACAGCCGAAGAGATTGCGCACATCACTTGCCCGATTGGCGTGCCAGGCATCGCAGGCAAAGAGCCCGAAGTCATTGCCGTGGCTGTGGCGGCACAACTCTTGCAAACGTTTTGAGCGTGATTCTGGTTTTCCCTAGGCGCGAGCGGAGGACAAGGCTGGATTCACGCGGATAAACTGTATACACTTCGGTGCACTGGTCGCAGCGGCGCAGGAACAGACCTCGGTTTGTTCATGTTCGCGACCGAATGACCGCTCACAGGGCCCGCGGTGGTGAGCTGGTTGGAGATCCTTCATGGAAACGTATCTGCTGGAATGGGCCAATCTGTTGCTGCGCTGGGTGCACGTCATCACCGCCATCGCCTGGATTGGCTCCTCGTTTTACTTTGTCTTTCTGGACAACAACCTGCAAAAACCCAATTCGCCCGACCTGCTTGAAAAAGGCGTTGGGGGCGCGATGTGGGCGGTGCACGGCGGCGGTTTTTACAACCCGCAAAAGTACATGGTGGCCCCCAAGGTCATCCACACCAAGCTCCACTGGTTTTATTGGGAAAGTTATTCCACCTGGCTGAGTGGCTTTGCGCTGTTCACTGTGCTGTACCTCTGGAACGCGGGCACTTTCCTGATCGACAAATCGCTGATGGACTGGACGCCCGTCATGGCCGGGTCTGCGGCGCTGGGTTTTTTGGTGGCCTTCTGGTTTGTTTATGACACCGTGTGCCGATGGTTTGGTTTTCGCAAAAACGGCGAGCTGATCGTGGCCGGATTGATGATCGTGGTCATCTCTTTTGCCGCATGGTTGTCATGCCAGCTGTTTGCAGGGCGTGCCGCCTTTTTGCTGGTGGGTGCGATGATCGCCACCGCCATGAGCGCCAACGTGTTCTTTTGGATCATTCCCGGCCAGCGCAAAGTGGTGGCTGCCATGACCAGTGGCGAAAAATACGATGCCAATGCCTTGGCCATTCACGGCAAGCGCGGCAAGCAACGCAGTGTGCACAACACCTACTTCACGCTGCCCGTCATCTTTGCGATGCTCTCCAATCACTACAGCTTTTTGTACACGCACGAACACCGCTGGGTGTTGCTGTTTGTGATGATGTTTGCGGGTGCTTTGATTCGCCAGTTCTTTGTGCAGCGCCACGGTTATCACTTGGGCCGTGCCGCCAACCCGTGGCCGTTTGCCGCCGTGGGTGTCGTGCTCATTTTGGGCGTGATCATCGCGCTCAGGCCCGCAGCCCCCGTGGTGTCAGCCGCCCCCGCAGCGCCGGTCAGTTTTGCGCAGGTGCAAACCATCTTGGCCCAACGCTGCGCCATGTGCCATGGCGAACAGGTGCAGATGAAAAATGTGCGCCTGGACAGCCCTGCGCTGGTCACGCAACACGCGCAAAACGTCTATCAGCAAGTCGTGGTGACCCAGCAAATGCCCATGAACAACACCACGGGCATCACCGCCGAAGAGCGCGCTCTGATCGGTCGCTGGTTCCTCGCGGGTGCCAAAGTAGACTGAACGGCACGTTCAAAACCACCACCCCACCGCTTGCGGGATCAGCACAGCGCCCACAATGCCGTGCAAACCCATGCCCAAGCTGGCATAAGCCCCGGCTTCGGCGTTCACACTGAAAGCGCGTGAGGTGCCGATGCCGTGTGCGGCCACACCCAAGGCAAAGCCGCGTTGCCACCAGGCCTTCACGCGCAAGGCGTCCAGCACATAGCGGCCCAGCACTGCGCCCAAAATGCCGGTGCTGACAGCAAAGATGGCGGTCAAGGTCGGCGAGGCCTGCACCCGTTCGGCAATGCCCATCGCTATGGGCGCGGTGACCGACTTGGCCACCAGGCCGCGCACCAGCGATTCGTCGACACCCAGCCAACGCGCCATGCCCACGGCAGTCAGCACCGAGGTGATGCCGCCCGCCACCAACGACAGCAGCAACACACTCATGCGTCCCTTGAGTGAAGCAAACCCTTTGTAGATCGGAATGGCCAGCGACACCGTGGCTGTGCCCAACAAGAAGTGCACAAACTGCGCACCCTCAAAATACTTGGCATAAGGCATGTCGAGCAGGCTGATACTCAAGCAAACCACCACCACCGCAATCAAGACCGGGTTGGCCAGCGGGTTGCGCTGGCTGCGCTCGTACAGAGTCAGGCCCAGTAAATACGCGCTGAGCGTCAACACCAAGGCCAGCAGCGGGCTGCCAGACAGATAGACCCAAATCTCGGAGATGGCGGGCAGGTCGGAGCGCAAAGGGTTGTTCATGGCGTCAGTCCTTCTTGGCCAAAACTTTGAGCAAACCGGCTGTCACCGCCACCGTGGCCACCACGCTCAGCACCAGCGCTGCACTGATGGCCCACGCATTGGCCTGCAAAACGGGCAAGTAAAGCACCACACCCACCGATGCGGGAATGAACAACAGCCCCAAGTGCTGCAAGATGCTGCTGCCCACCGTGTCCATCGACGCAGGCACCTGGCCGCGCAAAACCAAAAATGCCAGCAACAACACCAAGCCGAGCACCGGACCGGGAATGAAGGGCAGAGCGAACTTGGACACCAGTTCGCCGAGTGCCTGGAAGATGAAGAGTTGAACGAGGCCTTGGATCATGGCTGCAGTGTAGGCCTGTGCGTGTGCGGTGGAGAGTGCAAACAGTTGTGATCAAAACGCACAGGTTGTTGTCGTGCGTCAAAAGTCGCCTGCCGCCAATTGGCGCCTTCTGAATGTGCATTGGCGCGATCCGATGGCGACGCGCAGCCTCCCGGCTGGGACCATCACGCCATTCGCAACTCATCCACGAACGGAGTTTTTCATGGCATCCACATCCCCCCAAAAACAGGTGGCGCTCGTCACAGGTGCATCGTCCGGAATGGGCAAAGAGACGGCCAAGCGGCTGTTGCAAGAGGGTCTGACGGTCTACGTTGCGGCGCGCCGATTGGCGCAAATGGAGGATTTGCGGGCCCTTGGTGCCCTACCGCTGCAGATGGATATTTCGGTGGACGCCAATATCGTCTCGGCGTTGCAAACCATCACAAAAGGCCATGGCGGCATTGATGTGCTGGTCAACAACGCGGGTTTTGGCATGTACGGGGCCATGGAAGATTCAACCTTGGCCGACGCTCGCTACCAATTTGAAGTCAACCTGTTTGGTATGGCCCGACTCACGCAATTGGCGTTGCCGTACATGCGCCGCCAAGGTGCGGGCAAGGTCATCAATATTTCGTCCATGGGCGGCAAAATGTACACGCCTCTGGGGTCGTGGTACCACGCGACCAAACACGCGGTGGAAGGCTGGAGCGATTGTTTGCGCATTGAGCTGGCACCTTTCGGCATCCACGTCGTCATCATCGAGCCCGGCGTGATTGCCACTGAGTGGGGCGGCGTGATGCTGGAGCCCATGTTGGCGCGTTCGGGTCAAGGCCCTTACCAGGCGATGGCGCAGGCCATGGCCAACGCGATGCGCAGCACCTATGCCAAAAAAGGCGCGGCCTCGCCGCCTTCGGTGGTAGCCGATGCCATACTGCAGGCCGTGCGTTCGCGTCGTCCAAAAACGCGCTACGTTATCGGCAAGATGGCCAAGCCCCTGATGTTCATCCGCAAGTATTTCGGGGATCGCATTTTTGACATGGCCATCATGAGCCAGGCTAAATAAGCGGGGTCAAATAACCCAACACCCTTACCTCGCTCTAAAACCAGAAAGGCCCACGCCGTGAAACAGGCCACACGCTTTGCCGTGCAGATGAGCTGGAAGTTGCTCATCTTGGACATGGGTTACTCCCCTGCCGATGTGCTGAGCCACGCGCGTTTGCCGGCAGACCTGTTCGCACGCCCGGGTGCGAGCTTGTCGCCTGCACAGTATTTTGACTTTTGGCTAGGACTGGAGAAGGCAGCAGCCGGGCAAGAGCTGGCCCTGAAGCTGGCGCAGGTCATGTCGGTGGAGGCGTTTGACCCGGCCTTGTTTGCTTGCCTGTGCAGCCCCGACCTGAACACCGCGCTGCAGCGGTTGGCGCAATACAAACGGCTGATCGGCCCCTTGCACATGGGGGTCGACATCCGATCAGACCGCACGCTGGTCACACTCAGCTGTTATGGTCACACCGATCCGATTCCTCGCAGTCTGGGTGTGTCGGAGTTGGTGTTTTTCACCCAACTGGCCCGGCTGGCCACCCGTGAGCGCATCGAACCGCTGACTGCATCCCTCCCGGATTTGCCAGCGGACTTGGCGGCGTACAAGGCCTACTTGGGCAGCGCTTTGGGTGCCTCTGAACAGATTCAAATCGCCTTTTCGGCGCAGGATGCGCGGCGGCCTTTTTTGACCGAAAACCTGGCCATGTGGGCGGCATTCGAACCGGGCCTTAAAAGCCGACTCTCCGAGCTGGACGCACAAGCCAGCATGCACGAGCGGGTGAGGGCCGTGCTTTTGGAGACCCTGCCTGCAGGCAGCAGCAGCATCGATGCCGTTGCCCAACGCTTGGCTTTGAGCAAGCGGACTTTGCAGCGGCATCTGGCCGACGAATCGGTGGGGTTTCAGGAGGTGCTCAGCGATGTTCGGCAAGAGCTGGCACGGCATTACCTGCGCCGCACTGATATTTCAGCCGGAGAGATTTCGTGGTTGTTGGGCTTTCAGGAAAGCAACTCCTTCATCCGGGCTTTCAGAAGTTGGACCGGCACCACGCCTGCTGCTTTTCGGCAGGGGCATGCTGGCAGTGACCCCCAGTTGCATTGAACGGGAGCAACCATGAACAAAGGAGAGATTCACATGATGAAAGACATGACGGCATATTTTGTAGGGGAGAAGCAAGAAAGTGTTGTCTTCATTTTGGCGGCTTTGATAGCGATGGGGCTGGCGGTCTGGTTGTGGACCAACGGACACCGACTGCGTTTCATGGCCCTGCCTCTGGTGCTGGTGGCCGTGATGCAATTGGTGGTGGGCGTGACTATTTTTGCGCGCACCGATGCGCAACTGGCCAGCCTGAGCACCCAGTGGGCCAGTGCGCCAACTCAGTTCAAACAAGCAGAAACCGAGCGCATGCAAACGGTGATGACCCATTTCAAAATGTACAAAACTGTGGAGTTGGTGCTGCTGCTGGTGGGGGCGTGCCTGATCGGGTTTTTCTCGAAATGGGACGCGGCCACCGGCATTGGCATAGGGTTGGTGGTACAGGCAGGGTTCACTCTGGCGCTGGACCTGTTTGCTGAGGCGCGAGGGGATGCTTATTTGAATGTGCTTACGGGCATCGCCACTTAAATCAGTTCACACTCAACGCCAACTGCAAAGCCAATTGGTTGTGCCGCTCGATCAGTGGACCCATATCCACCGTGGTGATCTGGCCCTGGCGCACCACCACACGGCCGTTGACGATGGTGTAGTCGGCGTTGTCGCTGGCACACAGCAAGAGCGCGCCCACCGGGTCGTGCACCGCACCGCCCGCCATGCTCAGCGTGTCGGTGCGAAACAGCGCGATGTCGGCGCAATAGCCCGCCTTGATTTGCCCCAGCTCGTGGGCGCGGCCCAATACCTGTGCGCCGCCGCGTGTGGCCAAGCGCAGGGCGTCGCGGGGTGTCATCTCGGCTGGGCCTCGGTCACAACCGTAAACGGTGCGCCCGTCTTCGATGCGTGGTGGCTCCATGGCTTTGCCCACGCGCGCCAGCAGCATGGCCTGGCGTGCTTCGTTGAGCAGGTTCGCCGCGTCGTTGCTGGCGCTGCCGTCCACGCCCAAACCGATGGGCACGCCTGCATCCAGCATTTTGCGCAAGGGCAAGATGCCGCTGGCCAAGCGCATGTTGCTGCACGGGCAGTGGGCAATGCCGGTGCGGGTTTTTGCAAACAGGTAGGTGCCTTCGTCGTCGAGCTTGACGCCGTGCGCGTGCCACACATCGTCGCCCACCCAGCCCAGGTCTTGGGCGTATTGCGCAGGGGTGCAGTTGAACTTTTCTTTCGTGTACGCAATGTCGTGGTCGTTTTCGGCCAAGTGCGTGTGCAGGCGCACTTTGTGCGCACGGGCTAATTTGGCTGCTTCGCGCATCAGGTCTTGGCTCACGCTGAAGGGCGAGCAGGGTGCCACGGCCACATGCGTCATCGACCCATAACTGGCATCGTGCCAAGTCTCGATCAGGCGCTGTGTTTCTTTCAGGATGGCGGGTTCTTTTTCGACCACGCTGTCGGGCGGCAATCCGCCTTGCGATTCGCCCACGCTCATGCTCCCGCGGGTGGCCGTGAAGCGCATGCCCATGTTCTGCGCCGCTTCGATGCTGTCGTCCAGCCGCACGCCGTTGGGGTAGATGTAGAGGTGGTCAGAGCTGGTGGTGCAGCCACTGAGCAGCAGCTCGGCCATGGCCACCTGGCCCGACACGCGCACCATCTCGGGCGTGAGGCCCACCCAGATCGGGTACAGCCCTTGGAGCCAACTGAACAGCTCCGCGTTCTGCACCTGGGGTATCGCCCGCGTGAGTGACTGGTACATATGGTGGTGCGTGTTGATCAGGCCCGGCACCACCACATGGCCGCGGGCGTCGATCACCTCGTCGACTTGCGCGAGCAGTTCGTCGGTGTTCTCGCTGGCGGTGATGATGCGTTCGATGCGGCCGTCGCGTATCAGCAGCGAAGCGTCTTTGAGTTCGGTGTTGGCATCGTCTTGCGTGGCGATGCAGCGGGCGCGGTGAATCAGCAGGGTGGTCATG
>JAGNWH010000061.1:0-12554 GCA_017986055.1 Limnohabitans sp.
GCGGGGGCAAAGCGGCGTTCAGCCGTTGGGGCCGTGGTTTGGGCATGCAACCAAGTGGGTGCAGCGATCATGGCGCCCAGAGCGGCGCCTCCTTTGAGCAAAGAACGGCGGGCAGTGGTCATGGAAAGAACTCCGAAATAGGGGATGAGACCTGTCGGCACATGCAAGGCGTGATGAAAAACAGCCAATGCCCCGAAGGCAGGTCGCCCTGCACAAAGCGCGCAGAGCCCGGCGATTATGACCGACCGACGAATCGCCCGATGGGGACGCCCGGAAGGCCTTGCTTAGGGGTGGCGAACCGCCTGAGACACAGGCTGTACTCGCAAATCATGGAGCCAAGCCCGCGAGATGGGGCCGTTCCAATCCACCTCGCCCACCACACGCCAACGCGCTTGACCATCTGGCCCGATCAAGACCGTGGTCGGGTAAATGCGCACGCCCCACTGCCGGGTCAAATCGCCTTGCGCATCCAGCACCACGGGCAAATCCAAGTGCTGCGCAGACATGAACCGGCGTACCGTGCTGGCGGTTTCTTTCACGTTGATGCCAATCACGACGGCATGAGTGGCATCACTTTGGCCATCGACTCGGCCTTTGTGCAGTGCCTGCAAGGACGGCATTTCTTCTTTGCAAGGGCCGCACCACGTAGCCCAAAAGTTGAGCACGACCACCCGGCCCTTGAGGTCGGCGCTGGTCCAGCGCTGGCCTTGCACATCCACCACGTCCATCTTGGGCGTGGCTTGCGACCGAGGCCAGGGGGTTTTGTCAAACTGGGCATGGGCCAGCAGCGGTGCCCAAAGCACCACAGAGACCCAAGCACGCCCAAGCGTCATCAAAGCCGCTCGGTCACCCAAGCCTGCACGCTGGCCATCGCAGCAGGCAGTGCCGCAGCATCGGTGCCACCGGCCATGGCCATGTCGGGCTTGCCGCCGCCTTTGCCACCCACTTGTTGAGCCACATAGTTGGCCAGCTCACCCGCCTTGACCTTGCCTGTGCTGTCGGCTGTCACGCCAGCGGCGATCTGGACCTTGTCGCCATCCACGGCGGTCAAGACAATCACGGCGGTCTTGAGCTTGTCTTTCAACTTGTCCACGGTGTCACGCAGGGTTTTGGCATCGGCACCTTCCAGCTTGGCCACCACCAATTTGATGCCCTTGATGTCCACCGCCTGCGTCATCAACTCGTCGCCCTGGGCTGAAGCCAGCTTGCCTTTGGCAGCAGCCAGTTCTTTCTCGAGCGCTTTCACCTGGTCCAGCACTTGCGCAATCCGGGCGTTCAACTCAGAGGGCTGGGCCTTGAGCGTACCGGCGGCTTGGGTCACCGTGTCTTCCAGCGATTGCAGATAAGCCAGCGCGTTCTGACCGGTCACGGCTTCGATGCGGCGCACGCCTGCTGCCACGCCACCTTCGCCAACGATCTTGAACAGGCCAATGTCACCGGTGGCTTTGACGTGGGTGCCGCCGCACAATTCGCGGCTTGTGCCAATGTCGAGCACGCGCACGGTCTCGCCGTACTTCTCACCAAACAGCATCATGGCGCCGGTTTTCTGGGCGCTTTCAATGTCCATCACCCGCGCTTGTGCAGCGGCGTTGGCCAAAATTTCGGCGTTCACACGCGCTTCGATTTCGCGGATTTCGGCGTCGGTCACAGGCGCGTTGTGCGCAAAGTCAAAACGGGTGCGCTCAGGCGTCACCAAACTGCCCTTTTGCTGCACGTGGCTGCCCAGCACTTCGCGCAGAGCCTTGTGCATCAAATGCGTGGCGCTGTGGTTGCGCACGGTGGCCGCACGCAGGGCCGTATCCACATGGGCTTGCACCGCGTCGCCCACTTTGAGGCTGCCTGATTTGACTTCGCCGTGGTGGCCAAATACATCGGCCTTGATCTTGAGGGTGTCGGCCACATTGAACTGACCGCCCGCGTTGTGCAGCATGCCCTGGTCGCCCGCCTGACCACCCGACTCGGCATAAAACGGCGTTGTGTCCAGCACGACAACACCCGCTTGACCGGCCTTGAGTTCGGTCACGGCAGCGCCATCGGCGAACAAAGCCAACACTTTGGCGTTGGCCGTCAGGTCTTCATAGCCCACGAAGTCGTTGCCCGCACCGGCGTAGTCCAGTGCTTTGTCCATCTTGAATTTGCCTGCAGCACGAGCCTGGGCTTTTTGCTTTTCCATGGCAGCGGCAAAACCGGCTTCGTCCACGCTGAGGCCGCGCTCACGGCACACGTCGGCCGACAAATCAAGCGGAAAGCCGTAGGTGTCATGCAGCTTGAACGCCACTTCGCCGGGCAACACTTTCACGCCACCTTCAAGGGCTGCGTCCAGAATTTGCATGCCGCTTTGCAAGGTCTCAAAGAAGCGCACTTCTTCAATCCGCAAGATCTCGGCAATGCGTTCGGCTTGATTGGCCATGTTGGGGTAAGCCGCGCCCATCAGTTGGACCAGATCGGGCACCAGCTTGTGAAAGAACGGGGTTTTCTGGCCCAGCAAATACCCGTGCCGAATGGCGCGGCGAATGATGCGGCGCTGCACATAGCCCCGGCCTTCGTTGCTCGGCACCACGCCGTCGCTCACCAAGAAAGACGTGGCGCGGATGTGGTCGGCGATCACACGCAAGGACTTGTGACCCAAATCGGTACAGCCGGTTTCGCGCGAAGCTGCTTTGATCAGCGCGTCAAAAATGTCGATCTCGTAGTTGCTGTGAACATGTTGCAAGATGGCCGCCAGGCGTTCAAGGCCCATGCCGGTGTCCACGCAGGGCGCGGGCAGCGGGGTCACGGCACCGGTCTCGTCCATGTTGAACTGCATGAACACGTTGTTCCAGATCTCGATGAAACGGTCGCCGTCTTCGTCGGGGCTGCCGGGCGGGCCGCCAGGAATGTGGGCACCGTGGTCGTAAAAAATCTCGGAGCAAGGACCGCACGGGCCGGTGTCGGCCATCATCCAGAAGTTGTCAGACTTGTAGCGCCCGCCTTTGTTGTCGCCAATGCGGATGATGCGGGTTTCCTGCACGATGCGCTCGGGCGTCCAGCCCGCCTTGACAAAAATGGCCTCCCAAATGGCATAAGCCTCATCGTCTTCCATGTACACGGTGGCGTACAGCTTGTCAGCGGGCAGCTTGTAGACCTGTGTCAAGAGCTCCCACGCCCACTCCAGCGACTCGCGCTTGAAGTAGTCGCCAAATGACCAGTTGCCCAGCATTTCAAAGAAGGTGTGGTGACGGGCGGTGTAGCCTACGTTCTCCAGGTCGTTGTGCTTGCCACCGGCACGCAGGCAAGCCTGTACAGACGCGGCACGAACATAAGAGCGCTTGTCCGAGCCCAAAAACACGTCCTTGAACTGGACCATGCCCGAGTTGGTGAACATGAGGGTCGGGTCGTTGCCCGGCACCAGGGGGCTGGACGCCACCACGGTGTGGCCCTTGGACTCAAAAAAGTCCAGGAAAGTCTTGCGGATGTCGGCGACGGAAATAACGGTTTGGCTCATGGTGTTCTTTGCTTTAGATGCAACCGGTCATTATAAGTTTGCCCCCGCAGGCAGTTGTTTGCGTGACAGGCGGCATGCGCCAACTGCGATATGGTCCGTAGCATGGCACAATTTATTTAACAGGTTAAATAATCACAGGAGACCCCATGAACGCCCTCACATCGCCCCTCGCCCTGCTCAACGACCCCACTTTGTTCAAAACCGATGCCCTGATCAACGGCCAATGGGTCGCAGGCAGCCAGCGTTTTGACGTGACCGACCCGGCCACTGGCGGCCACTTGGCCAGCGTGGCCAACCTGGGCGCGGTCGAAGCCGAAGCCGCCATTGCCGCCGCCAACGCAGCCTGGGGACCCTGGAAAACCAAGACGGCCAAAGAGCGCAGCATCATCTTGCGCAAATGGTTTGACCTGCTGATCGCCAACACCGAAGACCTGGCGCGGCTGATGACCGCAGAAAACGGCAAGCCAATCGCCGAGTCGCGTGGCGAAGTGGCTTATGGCGCGAGTTTTGTGGAGTGGTTTGCCGAAGAGGCCAAACGCGTCAATGGCGAGACCTTGCCGCAATTCGACAACAACCGCCGCCTGCTGGTGCTCAAGCAGCCCATTGGCGTGTGCGCGGCCATCACGCCCTGGAACTTCCCGCTGGCCATGATCACCCGCAAGGTGGCCCCTGCTCTGGCCGCTGGCTGCCCCGTGGTCATCAAACCCGCCGAGCAAACCCCGCTCACCGCCCTGGCGGCTGCCGAGTTGGCCATCCGCGCGGGCATCCCGGCTGGCGTGCTCAACATCATCACCGCCGACGGCAACAACTCGATCGCCATTGGCCAGGTTTTGTGTGCCAGCGATGTGGTGCGCCACATCAGCTTCACTGGCTCTACCGAAGTGGGCCGCATCTTGATGGCGCAATCGGCCCCGACGGTGAAAAAAATGTCTTTGGAGTTGGGGGGCAACGCGCCCTTCATCGTGTTTGAAGACGCCGACATCGACAGCGCCGTCGAGGGTGCATTTGCCAGCAAATACCGCAACGCGGGCCAGACCTGTGTGTGCTCCAACCGTTTTTATGTGCAGGAATCGGTGTACGAAGAATTCGCCACCAAGTTCGCAGCCAAGGTCAAAACGGCCAAAGTCGGCAACGGCTTTGCCGATGGTGTGAACCAAGGCCCGCTGATCGAGCCTTCGGCCCTCGACAAAGTGGAGCGCCATGTGAAAGACGCTGTGGCCAAAGGCGGCCGCGTGCTCACCGGTGGCAAGCGCCTGGACGGCCAGTTCTTTGAGCCCACCGTGGTCGCCGACGCCACCGCCGACATGGTCTGCGCCAAGGAAGAAACCTTTGGCCCCTTCGCGCCGATCTTCAAGTTCAAGACCGAGCAAGACGCCATCTTTGCGGCCAACAACACCGAATTTGGCCTGGCCAGTTACTTTTACAGCCGCGATGTGGGACGCATCTTCCGCGTGAGCGAGGCGCTCGAATACGGCATGGTCGGCATCAACGTGGGCATTTTGGCCACCGAACACGTGCCCTTTGGGGGCGTCAAGCAATCGGGCCTGGGCCGCGAAGGCTCCAGCCACGGCATGGACGACTATGTCGAGATCAAATACCTCTGCGTGGGCGATATCCTGAAATGACTGCCCGAAGCGACAAAAGCCGCCAGCAGCACTGACGGCTTTGCGTGGTTGAAATCAAGGCACCCCAGGGTGCCTTTTTTCATGACTTTTTGGCCAAACCCAAGCGTTCAATCGTGCCACGCTCGGCCTCGAAGGTGCGCTGTCCATACCGGGTGTATTCCTCGGTGCCCATGTAGATCACAGGCTGGAAGAAACGGTCCAGGGTCTCGAGCACCTTGGGGTCTTCCAGCGTTTTCTTGAACGCGTCGTGCAACACCCGCACCACGGCAGGATCCATGCCCTTGGGGCCGCCAATGCCAAAGGGCGATTCGCTGATCGTGTCCCAGCCACTTTCCTTCACCGTCGGAATGTCCGGGAATGCCTTGGTGCGGTTACGACCCAGCGTGGCCAACAGGCGCAGCTTGCCCTCTTTGACCAGTGGTGCGAATTCGGTCGTGCCGCTCATCACGCGAATGTGCCCGCCCAAAATAGCTTGCATCAACTCGGCCGAGCCTTTGTAGGGAATGTGATTGAGCTCAATGCCCGCTTTTTGCGAAAACTCTTCGATGGCCAGGTGCGGCGTGGTGCCGGTCCCAGTGCTGCCGTATTCCACTTTGCCCGGGTTGGCTTTGGCATAAGCCACCATCTCCTTGAGCGTCTTGAAGGGCGCGTCCATGGTCGCCACCAAGCCAAAGGTATAGCCCGTCAGGCACGCGATGTGCGTGAGGTCTTTCACCGGATCAAACGCCATTTTTTGCATGTGCGGCAGACGGTAAATGCCCAGCGGCAATTGCGTGAGCATGTAGCCATCGGGCTTGGCGTTGACCATGGCGGTCGCGCCCAAAGTGCCGCCTGCGCCGGGCCGGTTGTCAACGATCACCGAAACGCCCAAGGCGCGCGAAGCGCTTTCGGCAAAAGCACGCATCACAGCATCGCTGCTGCCGCCCGGTGGCCAAGGCGCAATCAGCGTGATGGGTTTGTTGGGGAATGCGCTCTGAGCCCACACGCTGCTGCTCATCAAGGCGGGCGCGGCCATGCTCGCCAAAATGCCGGCCATGCCTTGCAGTGTTTGACGACGTGGGCGGTCAGGGTTCAGGTCATGGGGTTCGGTAGGGACTTTCATGTGCAGGCGCTCCTTGAGGGCTGAAAACATTCAATTTAAAGACCCGCAGCCCCTGCGTCCATCGGGTAAGCCCCCAGCCAAGCCCAATCAGGTCACACGCGTGACAAATCGAACACGCAAGCGCCCGCATGAGCGCCTGCCTTGCCGTGTTTTCAGGCAGTACAATCAAACCACGCGGGTGTCGTTTAATGGTAGGACTCTTGCTTCCCAAGCAAATAACGTGGGTTCGATTCCCATCTCCCGCTCCACACAAAGAAGGCCCCGAAAGGGGCCTTCGGCGTTCAGAGCCCCTCGGTCTTTGCGACCGCCAAGCCTCTTGCACGTCCCACTGCCCTATTTTTCCCCATGAACATCACCGTCAACGAAGAACTCAAAGCCTACATCGACCCCTTGACGCCCGATGAACACGCGGCGCTGGAGCGCAGCATCATGGCCGAGGGTTGCCGAGATGCGCTTGTGCTGTGGGGTGATGTGTTGGTAGACGGACACAACCGCTACGGCATTTGCCAAAAACATGGCCTGCCTTTTCAAACCGTGCAAAACACGCGCTTTCAGTCGATGGAAGACGTGCACCTGTGGATGATTGACCAGCACTTGGGAAGGCGCAGCGTGTCAGATTTCCAGCGCGGCGTGCTGGCACTGAGAAAACGCGAAATTTTGGCCGAGCGGCGGGCGAATGCCATCGCCGCAACAGATGACGCCCATGCGGTGCCGTTTTCAAGCGACAAAAACACCGAAACAGCCGAAACCAACCCACTCAAAAGCCGAGCCGACATCGCCAAAGCCGCCCGCTTGAGCAGCAGCCAGGTGGTGCAAATCGAGAAAATTCAGAAACAAGCCGCACCAGAGTTGGTGGCCGCCATCAAGGCCGGCGCGATCTCCATCAACGCCGCAGCCGCTGTGGCCAGTCTGCCTGCCGAAGAACAAAAATCGGCGGCTTTGGCGGGCAAGGACCAATTAAAGCAAGCCGCCAAACGGGTGCGCGACATCAGCCGCAAACCTGCCCAAGAAGACGCCACAACGGCGTCTGTGGATGAGTTTCAAAGGCTGAAGGAGCGTGTGGCCGCCTTGAGCGCAGAAAACCAAGAACTGCGTGCCCAAGTGGCCGAGCTTCAAGCCCGTTTGATCGGCTGAAGACTTGACAACGCCTCTTTGAATCCAACGCCCCATCTCTGCGCGGGTTCATCTGCCGGGTGTCAGTAGGAGGTGCTGCCCTCTTGCAAAGCCAAAGTGGTCACTTGCGTCTCGGGCAGGCGCAAACGCACCCCTTGAAAATACAGTTGGGCTTGCTGGGGTTGCTCAAAATGCACGCGCCAAGGCGGCGGACCATAAACACTGCGGGTCTCATGGGTTTTGAGCGCCAAGACGGTGCTCGCACCAGAGGCATCAACCACGCACACAGCGCCATCTTTTTGGGCCACGATGTAAACCATATTGCCCGATTTGCTGGGGCGAGTGGGCACAAGCACGGTGCCGGCTTCGACCTTGCCGCACAGGCCCAAGGCCACATGTCGGCTCTGAACGGGTTCGGCCACTTGTGTCGCCATGGCAGCTTGGGCCAATGTGGGGACATGTTTGTCGGCTTCCACGGCTTGGGCCAATGGCGCAGCAGGCGCATCAGCAGGCAAAGCAAGGGCAGGCGTTGCAAGCGCTGGTGCTGCTGAAGACGGCTCGACCGCAAGGTTTGCAAAAACGCTGGGGGTTTCGCGCCAAAACTGCTGAGAACCACCGTGTTGCCATTTTTGCTGAAGCCAACCCGACGCCGAAACCACGGCCATCAAGATCAAAATCGGTGCTGCGATCAGTCCGGGTTGTCGGTAAAAGACCGAAGTCGGCTTGCGTGGCACCGATTTTTGCCCAAACAAGTGCGTCAAATCCTGAATCACCTTTGGCTCGTCCTGCGCCTGGAAGTCATCCAATGGTTGAACCACGACAGCAGGATCACCACCCAATAAGCGGGCCAATTTGCGGGCTGCACTTTCCTTGATCGCAGGTGTGTAAAAAAGCGAGTGTCCCCCGCCTTCCAGTTGCCGTATTTGGGCCACCGACAAATTGGATTTGCTCGCCAATGCGCTCACTTCCAACTGCTGAGACACACGCCATTCGTGCAACAACTCTCCACGGACTCGATCTGCGTACGGATTGGACATGCTGAAGTCAAAAAACTGCTATTTTGTATTGCTTTTGTGAGATTTATACTCAGTAGAAACCCATAATCAAGTTATTTTTTGACCATAGGAATTAAATTAATCAAAAAATTCATCAGAAATAAAAAAACCGCAACAAGTTGCGGTTTTCAGATGACACTCAAGCCCAATCAGAAGATCAACTTCACGCCCGTCTTGCTTTGCAGCGCCTCAGGCGTCACGCCTGGTGCCAATTCGACCACTTTCAAGCCTGCGTCGGTCACATCCATCACCGCCAAGTCGGTGATGATGCGGTCCACCACGCCTACGCCAGTCAATGGCAAGGTGCACTGGGGCAAAATTTTCAAATCCTCGGTGCCGTCTTTCTTTTTGGCCACGTGCTCCATCAAGATGATCACGCGCTTGACGCCTGCGACCAAGTCCATCGCGCCGCCCATGCCCTTGACCATCTTGCCGGGGATCATCCAGTTGGCCAAATCGCCTTTTTCGCTCACCTGCATCGCGCCCAGAATCGACAAGTTGATCTTGCCGCCCCGAATCATGGCAAACGACTGCTCGCTGCCAAAAATCGACGAGCCCTTGATGGTCGTGACGGTCTGCTTGCCCGCGTTGATCAGGTCGGCATCGACCTCGTCTTCGGACGGGAACGGGCCAATGCCCAGCATGCCGTTTTCGCTTTGCAACCACACCTCTTTGTCGGCGGGCACAAAGTTGGCCACCAGCGTGGGGATGCCGATGCCCAAGTTCACATAAAAACCGTCTTCCAGTTCGTGGGCCGCACGGGCGGCCATTTGGTCTTGACTCCAGCTCATATCAGATACCCGCCTTTTCAGTGATGGTGCGTTTTTCGATGCGCTTTTCAGGGTGCTGGTTCAGCACAATGCGATGCACATAAATGCCAGGCAGGTGCACGCTGTCGGGGTGCATGGCACCGGTTTCCACAATTTCATCGACCTCAACCACACAGATCTTGCCTGCCATGGCCACGGCCGGATTGAAGTTGCGCGAGGTGTAACGGAACTGCAGGTTGCCGGACTTGTCGGCCCGGTGAGCTTTGACCAGCGACACATCGGGCACCAAAGAGCGTTCCATCAAATAAGTCTCGCCGTCAAACTCGCGCAGCTCTTTGCCCTCGGCCACCAAAGTGCCCACACCGGTCTTGGTGAAGAAGGCCGGGATGCCCGCACCGCCCGCGCGCAGCTTTTCGGCCAGCGTGCCTTGGGGTGTGAACTCCAGCGCCAGCTCGCCCGCCAGGTACTGGCGCTCGAATTCTTTGTTCTCGCCCACATAAGAAGAAATCATCTTCTTGATCTGGCGGGTCTGCAGCAGCTTGCCGAGGCCAAAGTCGTCCACGCCCGCGTTGTTGGAAATCGCAGTCAGGTTTTGCACGCCGCTGTCACGCAAAGCGTCAATCAGGGCTTCGGGGATGCCGCACAGGCCAAAGCCGCCCACGCCAATGAGTTGCCCGTCAGCCACGATGCCTTTCAAGGCCTCTGCTGCGGAAGGAAAAATCTTGTTCACGCCAATCTCCATGAGGGGTTGAGAACGTTACGATACTACGTAATCCCATACGTAGTTTTTCGTAGAGGGCCGCCCTATTGCAAAGCCAAGCCTTGATGACCCCGGACATCGATTACCGACTCGCCTTCGACCTCGCCCCCATCGGCATGGTGCTGTCGCGCAACCGCGCCATCGTTGACTGCAACCAGCGGGTATGTGAGATGTTTGGCTTGACACGCGAACAACTCATCGGCCAGAGCTTTCAACTGCTCTACCCCAGCGCAGACGAATACGAACGCACAGGGCAACGCATCGCACCCATCCTGAATGCCAACGGTGTGTACGCAGACGACCGGGTGATGAAGCGGGTGGATGGCCGCCTCAAAGGCGAAACTTTCTGGTGCCATGTCACGGGCAGGGCACTCAACCGCGAGGCCCCACACGCAGCGGGCATCTGGACTTTTGAAGACTTGTCGGCCCGTAAACCGGTCAGGGCCGAGCTCACCGCCCGCGAACGCGAAGTCGCGGCCCACCTGATGGACGGTCTGACCAGCAAGGAAATGGGTCGCGCCTTGGGCATCAGCCACCGCACCGTCGAAATTTACCGCGTCAAGTTGATGCGCAAGTACCAGGCCTCAGGAGCCGCTGATTTGATTCAGAAGTTGGTGCGGGGGTGAACTTGCCTCAGAAGCCCACGTAGCGCACGAATTTCTCTGAACTCTCGCGGACCGACTTCACGCTGTTGGCCACAAAGTCTTCGTCCGGATAACCCATGGCAATGCAGATCATGATGTTTTGGTCCTCGGGAATGCCCGCATGCTCGCGCACCACAGCAGATTGCATGATGCCCTGCCCATTGATCACGCTGCCCAAGCCTCGCTCCCACGCCGCCAACACCAGCGCGTGCGACAAAGCGCCCAGGTCAAACTGGCTGATGGCGGCAGGCTCAAGGTATTTGTCGTAAGTCAGCACCAGCGACACCGGCGCATCAAACTGCCTGAAACCCCGCATGACCCAATCGGTGCGGCGAGCTTTGTCGTCACGGGCAATGCCCATGACATCGAACAACTGCACAGCAATGCCCACCTGGCGTTCGCGGTGAATGCCCTCATAGGATTCTTTCATCGGGAAATCGCGCTGGGGTGGCACCCCCTTGCGCATGTTCTCGGTGTTGCCCTGGCGAATGCGCTCCAAGGGTTCACCGGTCACCACATGCACATGCCAAGGCTGGGTGTTCATGGACGACGGTGCCCATTTGGCCACCTCGATGATTTCTTCGATCACCTCGCGGGGCACGGGTTTGGGCAGGTAGCCGCGAATGCTTTTGCGGGCCTTGATGAGTTCTGAAAATTCCATGGAAGGTCTCCTCATTCAAGGATGTGTGAAAAGCATTGCACCGTCAATGCGGCCCTGTTGCATCGGTTACATGCCGCTTGTGCTCAAGCCAACGACTCGACCACCTCGGTCACCGTGCGAAACGCATCGATGGCGGTGGGAAATCCGCAGTACACCGTGGCGTGCAACATCACTTCGCGCAGCTCTTCGGGCGTGGCCCCATTGTTGAGTGCGCCGCGCACATGGCCTTTGAGCTCATGCTGTTTGCCCAAAGCGGTGAGCATGGCCACAGTCACCAAGCTGCGGGTTTTGAGGTCCAGACCCGGGCGCTGCCACACATTGCCCCAGGCATTGCGGGTGATGAACTCCTGCATGGGCAAGGTGTATTCGGTGGCGTTGCCAAAGGCGCGGTCCACAAATTCGGCCCCCATGACCTGCGTGCGGGTGTCGATGCCCGCCTGGAAGGTGGCGTCATCCATGCGCTCGGCACGGGCTTGTTGCGAGGGCGAAAGGGGTGGTGTTGTGGACATGACAGGCTCCTGAAATGGTCGTCAGCATAATCTGTCGCGTGGCCGCACATGGACAAGCTCAGCGCATCAGGCATGGATACCCGTCTTGGCGGGCATCACAGAATTGCTTTTTTCAGACATGACACAACAAAGGACTTTTATGAGCAACCGCTACCCCGCACCCGAGATCAAGGACTTGCCCGAGGACATCAGAGCCAAAGTGCTCGAAGTACAGGAAAAAGCCGGTTTTGTGCCCAATGTGTTTTTGGCCTTTGCCCGACGCCCGGCCGAGTGGCGTGCGTTTTTTGCATACCACGACGCGCTGATGGTGCCCGAGTCGGTGGGTCGCGAGAGTGGCCTGAGCAAGGGTGAACGCGAGATGATCGTGACCACCACCAGTGCGGCCAACCACTGCCTGTATTGCGTGGTGGCGCATGGTGCGATTTTGCGGATTTATGAAAAAAAACCGCTGGTGGCCGACCAAGTGGCCATCAACCACCGCAAGGCCGACATCAGCCCACGCCAACGCGCCATGCTCGACTTTGCGCTCAAAGTTTGCGACCACTCCAACCAAGTGGAGGAAGCCGACTTTGCCGCCCTGCACACGCACGGCTTTGACGACGAGGACATCTGGGACATCGCGGCCATCACCGCCTTTTTCGGTCTGAGCAACCGCATGGCCAGCTTCAGCGGCATGATGCCCAACCCCGAGTTCTACCTGATGGGCCGCGCGCCCAAAGCCAAACCAACGGCCTGATCGAGCGCCAGGGCCTTCTGCAACCATGGATACCCGCATGCGCGGGCATGGCGGACGTTTGTCACCCCGACCTGATCGGGGGTCCATGCCTTGGG
>JAGNWH010000062.1:0-12428 GCA_017986055.1 Limnohabitans sp.
GGCCCTGATTAACGAGCGCCATTAAAAGGAGTCAGTGAGCTCAATGCCCCAGGATCTTGGACAAGAAGTCTTGCGCCCGGTCGGTTTGAGGCGAGTCAAAGAACTGTTGCGGCGGCGCTTGCTCGACCACTTGGCCTTGATCCATGAAGATGACGCGGTCGGCCACGGCTTTGGCAAAACCCATTTCGTGCGTCACGCACAGCATGGTCATGCCTTGGCTGGTCAGCTCGATCATCACGTCCAGCACTTCCTTGATCATCTCCGGATCGAGCGCCGAGGTGGGCTCATCAAACAACATGATCTTGGGCGTGAGACACAGCGCCCGGGCGATGGCCACGCGCTGCTGTTGACCACCTGACAGCTGCAATGGGTATTTGTGGGCGTGTTCGACAATGCGCACACGCTCAAGCTGAACCATGGCTTTTTCTATGGCTTCCTTGCGCGGCATTTTGGCCACCCAAGTGGGCGACAAGATCAGGTTTTCCAGCACGGTCAGGTGCGGAAAAAGGTTGAACTGCTGGAACACCATGCCGACTTCGCGGCGCACTTTGTCGATGCCCTTGAGGTCATCGCCCAACACCGTGCCATCAACGGTAAGGGTGCCTTCCTGGTATTCCTCCAGGGCGTTGATACAGCGAATCAACGTGGACTTGCCCGAGCCGGATGGACCGCAAATGACGACTTTCTCGCCTTTGGCAAACTGCAAGTTCACATCGCGCAACACATGGTAGCCATTGCTGGCGTACCACTTGTTAACGCCTTTGAACTCGATAAGGGGGGTAGCGTTGGAGGTCATGGGAGTCTTTCGTTCAGCGAACTTTGCTCACGGCCGTGCGGTCTTCAATCCACAGGCTGTAACGAGACATGGCAAAGCAAAATGCGAAATAAATGAAGGTGATGAAGAGGTAGGCTTCGATCTTGAAAGGACGCCAGTCGGCATCCGAGTTCAGTGCCAGGCCCAATGCCCCGGTCAACTCATACAGCGACACGATGGTCACCAACGAGGTGTCTTTGAACAAGCCAATGAACGTGTTCATGATGGATGGCACCACAGTGGCCAAGGCCTGCGGCAACACAATCATGCGCTGGACTTGCCAGTAACTCAGGCCCAGTGTGGCGGCAGCTTCGGTCTGCCCCTTGGGCAGGGCTTGCAAGCCACCGCGAATCACCTCAGCCATGTAAGCGGCTGAAAACAGCGTGATGCCCACAACCACGCGCAGCAACACATCGATCTTGACGCCTTCCGGCATGAACAGCGGCAGCATGAACGAGGCCATGAACAACACCGTGATCAGAGGCACACCACGGATCAGCTCAACGTACAAGGTGCACAAAGTTCGGATGGCAGGCATGCTGGAGCGTCTGCCCAGCGCCACAAAAATGGCCAGCGGGAATGCCAACGTCATGGAGATCACCGTCAGCATGACCGTGAGCGGAAATCCGCCCCACTGGTCGGTGTCCACCGCTGTCAGGCCCACAAAACCACCCTTCATCAGCACAAAGTAGACCGCCAGCATGACGCCCCAGAGCAAGGGCAAAGCCTTGTTCCAAAACCTCGGCATGCAACTGAGCACCACCACGCCCAGCATCAAGGCGGTCGCGATCACAGGACGCCAGTGTTCGGCTTCAGGGTAACGGCCCATCACGATGAGACGGCCTTTTTCTGAAATCACGCCCCAGCAAGCACCCACACCCCGCAGCTCATTGCATGACTGCAGATTGGCATTGAAAACGGCATGCAAAACCGCCCAGTCCATGGACGCGACCAACACCCAAACGCCCAGCGCCAGCAAGCCCAAAGACAACAGACTGCTGCCTGCGCTGAAAAACAGGTTGACCCGCAGCCAAGCCAGCGGCCCGGACCTGCTGCCCGGCATGGGCCGGGCATCGATTGATTTAAAAATTGTGCTCATGTCAACGCTCCTGGATGGCGGCACTGGCATTGAACCAGTTCATGAGAGCCGACGTGATGAGAGACAAGGTCAGGTACACCAACATCACGATGGACAGCGCCTCGATGGCGCGGCCTGTCTGATTGAGTGTGGTGTTGGCAATCGAGACCAACTCAGGGTAGCCAATGGCCACCGCCAAAGAGGAGTTTTTGGTCAGGTTCAGGTATTGGCTGGTCAAGGGCGGAATGATCACGCGCAAGGCCTGCGGCAACACCACCAGACGCATCGACTGGCTTTTGGTCAAACCCAAAGACGCGGAAGCCTCGTGCTGCCCCAGTGAAACGGAGGCAATGCCCGATCGCACCACCTCGGCGATGAACGAAGCCGTGTAGAACACCAGTCCGCACAGCAACGCCATGAACTCGGGACTGAACACACCACCGTCTTCAATCTGGAAGTCACCCACTTTGGGCAGATTCCATTCAGAAGGGGCACCGCCCAACAGCCAACCGAGCACAGCCAGCGCCAATGTGACCGCCATAGACACCCCCCAAACCGGGCGTGTCTGACCGGTCTGGTCAAAATGCGCCTTGGCTTTGCGACGGTAATAAATGGCAAAGACACCCCCCAGCGCAGCCCCCAGAAGGGCCAGCGTCTGCCCCATTTGCCACACAGGCCAGGGGAAGGAAACGCCGTTTTTGCTCAGGTAAAAATTGCCCAAGGTCCAGGCCTTGTCGAAATCAGGCAAGGCCTCCGTGAAGACCAGATACCAAATGAGCAGTTGCAGATACACAGGCACGTTACGGAAAAACTCGACATAGCCGTAACAAATCTTGCGCACCAAGAAGTTGGCAGAAAAGCGACCAACCCCAACCAACACGCCCAGAAGCGTGGCCAGTGCAATGCCGATCAATGCCACCTTGAGGGTGTTGAGCATGCCGATCAGAAAAGCCACCAAATAGGTGCTGTTGGGCGCGTATTCAATCAGCGTTTCGCTGATGTCAAAGCCAAATGGCTGAAACAAGAAGTCATACCCGCTTTGGATGCCGCGCAAACGCATATTGCTCAGCGTGTTGCTGACCAGCAAACCGACCAGCGCCAAGACTGACAGGATCGCGACGATCTGGTAAATGACCGAACGCCCTTCGCGGCTACGCCACGAGATGGATCGGTTTTTCTTGCCAGGCAATGGCCTGGCCTCGATCATGGAAAAATGGGACATGTGCAGGGCCTGAAGAAAACCACGGTTGCAAAAGATACGCCCCACGAAGGGGCGTATCCAGAGCCTTTACAGAAGGCTGAAAATCAACGCAGTGGAGATGCGTACATCAAACCGCCCTTGTTCCACTGGTTGTTCAGACCACGGGGCAAGTTGATGGCCGTTTTAGGACCGACGTTGCGCTCGAACATTTCGCCGTAGTTACCGGTCGTCTTGATGGCACGTGTCAACCACTCCTTGTCCAGACCCAGGTGCTTGCCCAGGTCTTCGGTGGCGCCCAACAAACGGCCCACTTGCGGGTTGTCGCTGCTCTTCATTTGTTCCACGTTGGCTTGAGTGATGCCGTACTCTTCGGCTTCGACCAAACCACTCAGAACCCACTTGTTGATGGCGAACCACTCGTCGTCACCACGGCGAACCATCGGGCCCAAAGGCTCTTTCGAGATCAAGTCCGACAGCACAACGTGTGCAGCAGGATCTTTGGCTTCCTTGGCGCGCACCGAGGCCAGGCCCGATGCGTCGGTGGTGTACGCCTGGCAACGGCCAGAGAAGTAAGCACCAGTTGCTGCTTCGACTTTTTCAAACACCACGGGCTTCAGATTGAGCTTGTTGGCGCGGGAGAAATCGGTCAGGTTTTTCTCGGTGGTGGTGCCGGATTGCACGCAAACTGTAGCGCCCTTGAGCTGCTTGGCGCTGGTGATTTTGCCCTTTGGCACCATGAAACCTTGGCCGTCATAGTAGTTGGCACCAATGAAGTGCAGACCCAAGGAGCCGTCACGGTTCAGGGTGTTGGTGGTGTTGCGGGCCAGAACGTCCACTTCGCCAGATTGCAAAGCGGTGAAACGCTGTTGCGCTGTCAGGGGAACATATTTGACCTTGCTGGCATCGCTCAACACGGCAGCGGCCACGGCGCGGCAGTGGTCAACATCCAAGCCAGACCAGTTGCCACTGGAATCGGCCGCAGAAAAACCTGCCAGACCGGTATTGACGCCGCAAACGACCTGTCCGCGCTGCTTGATCTGGTCAAGGGTTTTGCCAGCCATGGCAGATGTGCCGGCCAACAGACCTGCGGTAGCCAAGACGGCACCGATCACTGTTTGTGCATGTTTTTTCATGGTTCGTATCCTCTTTTTCAATTTTGAGTAGCAAAACGCCACCCGTTGATTAAATGCCAAATCCAAGTCCGGATCGCCTAGGAGCTTCCCTAGGGCTTGCCCTGACGAGGGTGATCACTTCTGCTGCACCACAACGATGCACAGCGACTGATCCACAGTTTCACTCAGCACAAAATGTGCCCGAAACAAAACGTGAGAGGAATGTAGTCTGTTTATGGTCTGCGACTCCTCCGTGAGTACCCTTGATTGTTATGCAAAAAATGCATGAATCAATGCGCTCAGCGGGATGAGTGAACGGACGCCGCTCTTTGCGTCAAATGCAGCCACAACTGCTGAGCTGCCCCGGGGTCCACGTGTTTGGCATTCGGTTTTTCACGGTAAGCCCGAACCTCCATGGTCAGCGCCAGGGCGTTGCCTTCTGGCAAACCCACCTCGACCAATGTGCCCGCCTGGACTTCTTTTTTAACGGCACTGCGCGGTAAAAAAGCGATGCCATGCCCCTCAAGTGCCATCACCTTCAAACCCTCGGCCATGTCAGTTTCGTACACCCGCTCCAGATGAATCGGTGTTTTGGACTGCTTCAAAATCCAGTCCGTGATGCCGCCCAAATAAGCCCCCGGGGCATAGCCCAAATAGGGCAAAGGCCAAGCCACCGTGCCGGGCAAATTGAAAACAGCCAGGCCATCCGAACCCGCTTTGGCATAGGGCGCAATCACTTCTTGCCCCAAAACCACCATCTCGTAACGCTCGGCATCAAGTTGCAAGGGCTGCGAGGGATGGTGGTACGTGATCAAGAGATCACAACCGCCTTCGACCAAGCGCATGGCGGCATCGTGCACGTTCAAGGCGATCAAACGACTTTTGATCGGACCAAAACCTTCGCGCAAGCCAGCGACCCAAGATGGGAAAAAAGTAAACGCCAAGGTGTGCGGGACAGCGAACTCGATAAAGTCCTGCCCGGCCGAATTGTGGCCACGCAGCATGGCGCGGGTGTTCTGCAAAGACTGCAGCAACTCCAGCGCCTGGGCGTACAAGGTCTCACCCGCTGGGGTGAGTTTGGTGGGATAAGAGCTGCGGTCCACCAGATCGGCACCCGCCCAGGCCTCGAGCGACTGGATGCGACGGGAAAAGGCGGGTTGCGTCACATGCCGCAACTGAGCAGAGCGGCTGAAACTGCGGGTTTCAGCCAGGCTCACAAAATCTTCTAGCCATTTGGTTTCCATGCGGTGATTATGGCTTTGTGGCGCACAACGCAAACCTGCAGATCGGGGCTCAAGCCACCGACCTGCAAATCAGTTCACTCTGCCGACTGTTGCAGCGCCCACATGCTGGCGTAGCGCCCTTGCATTGCCAGCAAGGCGGCATGGTTGCCGCGCTCGATGATGTGCCCGGCGTCCATCACCAGAATTTCGTGCGCATCGACCACGGTGGACAAACGGTGCGCGATCACCAAAGTGGTTTTGTTTTGCGCCACACTGGCCAGCTCGGCCTGAATGGCCCGTTCGTTGGCCGAGTCCAGCGCCGAAGTGGCTTCGTCAAAGACCAAAATCGGCGGGTCTTTGAGCAAGGTGCGGGCAATGGCCACGCGCTGTTTTTCGCCGCCTGAGAGCTTGAGGCCTCGCTCGCCCACCGAGGTTTGATAGCCCTTGGGCGTGGACGCGATGAAATCGTGGATGCGGGCAGCGCGAGCGGCGCTTTCGATGTCGGTCTGACTGGCACCGGGTCGGCCATAAGCGATGTTGTAGGCCACGCTGTCGTTGAACAACACCGTGTCTTGCGGCACGATGCCTAAAGCGCAGCGCACACTGGCTTGTGTGACCTGACGAATGTCTTGCCCCGCGATTCGGATGAAGCCTTGCTGCACGTCGTAAAAGCGGAACATCAATCGCGCCAACGTGGACTTGCCCGAACCCGAGGGGCCAACGACCGCCACAGTCTTGCCAGCCGGAATGGTGAAGCTGATGTCCTTCAGGATCGGGCGGTCGCTTTCGTAGGCAAAAGACACGCGGTCAAACACCACCTCGGGCGCACCTTGCAAGGCCAGCGCGGGCGCACCCGGCGCATCGGCCACTTCACGTTCGCGGTCCATCAGCACAAACATCTTGTCCAGGTCGGTCAGGCTTTGCTTGATCTCACGGTAGAGCACGCCCAAGAAGTTGAGCGGGATGTAAAGCTGGATCATGAACGCGTTGATCATGACCAGATCGCCCAAAGTCATGCGCCCGGCCACCACGCCTTCGGTGGCACGCCACAGCATGGCCACCAAAGCAGCCGCAATGATGAGCTGCTGCCCGGTATTGAGCACCGACAAGGTGGTTTGCGCCTTGAGCCTGGCCATGCGCAAACGCTCTAGGCTTTCGTCATAACGCCCGGCTTCAAACACCTCGTTGCCAAAGTATTTGACGGTTTCGTAATTCAAAAGCGAATCGATGGCCCGCGTGTGGGCTGCCGAGTCAAACTCGTTGGCCTGCTTGCGAAACTGGGTCCGCCACTCGGTGATGCGCACCGTGAAAAAGATGTACAAGGCCAGCGCCAGCAGCGTGATGCCCGCGAACCAGGCATCGAATTTGACCGCCAAAATGGTCAACACCAGGCCCACCTCGATCAGCGTCGGGATGATGCTGTAGAGCGAATAGGAAATCAGTGATTCGATGCCACGCACGCCGCGCTCGATGTCGCGGGTCATGCCTCCGGTCTGCCGTGCCAAGTGAAAACGCAGGCTCAAGGCGTGCAGGTGCTCGAAGGTTTGCAGGGCGATGCTGCGCGATGCACCTTGCGTGGCCTTGGCAAACACCAGCTCGCGCAACTCGGTGAAGGCCGAAGTCAGCAAGCGCAAAGCGCCATAGCCCACCAGCAAAGCCACGGGCACCACCAGCACCGCTTGCGGGTCACCGGGTTTCAGGCTCATGGCATCGACCAACTCCTTGAGCAGCAAAGGCACGCTGACGTTGGCCAGCTTGGCACCGACCATCAGGCTCAAGGCGATGACCACCCGCCACTTGTATTGCCAAAGGTAGGGCAACAGGCGCGACAGGGTTTGCCAATCGCCGCCCGCGGGTGGCTGAGGCACATTGCCTGAGACAGGCACAGGCTGAGGCGTGGCAGAAGAAGCAGGGGCAGCAGGTTCGCCGTGGTGGCGCATAAGGGACAATCCGGTTTTTAGTTCACCCGATTGTGCCCATGTCTGAAACCCTCCGCCCCCACACCGTGGCTTTGCCCACAGACCAGGAATTGGTGCTCAAGGTCATTCCCATGCCCGCCGATTGCAATGCCAGTGGCGACATTTTTGGCGGCTGGGTCATGGCCCAAGTCGACTTGGCCGGAGCCGTTCTGCCTGCCCGGCGCGTGCGGGGCCGCATGGTGACGGTGGCGGTGAACGAATTCATCTTCAAGCAACCGGTCAAAGTGGGCGACATTCTGTCGTTTTTTTCACGCATCGTGCGGGTGGGCCGCACATCGGTCACCGTGAAGGTCGAGGTGTTTGCCGAGCGCTTTCAGCTGCAAGGGCAGTACATCAAGGTGACCGAGGCCCACCTGACCTATGTGGCGGTGGACGACCAAGGCCATCCACGGGCCGTACCGGCAGAATAAAACGCTGAGCGGAAGTCTGAGCAAGCCTCGAGCCGAAACCAGGTCTTGGCTGCATTCAGACCACAGACACCGGAGGCAAGCGACTGCAACTGGGATCAGGACACGATGTAGGCGGCAGCGCCGGTCGACATCAAGATGCCGTCCGGACCACAAAACTCCATGCGCGATGACCCCACTCGAGAGCCCACGCGCAGCGCGTTGGCCGTGATGGTGAAATGCTCGCCAATGCCAGGCCGCAGATAGTCCACCCGCAAGTCAATCGTGCCCAGCTTGGCGAAACGCTCCAATCGCTTGGCGGGCGTTTCATCCATGTGCTTGGCGGCCAGGGCCGCCATCACGGCCGCGCTGCCGATGGCGTCCAGCACCGCGCTGATGACGCCGCCATGGATGCGGTTGTAGGCATAGTGCCCCACCAACTCGGGCCGCATGTCGATGCGGGCCTCGACCCCTTCGGGTGTGACTTTCACCAGTTTCAGCCCCAGCGTCTTGTTGAAGACGATTTTTTCTTCGTAAATCTGGCGAAAGCCCTCAAGGTATTCGGGCTCAAGGACGACGGGTGAGTTGGTGCGATGGGGCATCTGGCGATTTTATCGACGACCCAAAAAGTGCCGGCGGGATGTGTTTTGCAGGTCGATGCTTTAGCGCTGTGCCCCAACTTAGAGCTTCGAAAAATCAGGCTTTCGCTTTTCCATGAAAGCCCCAAAGGCTTCTTTGGCGGCCGGCTCTTTCAGCATGCGGCCAAAGCTTTTGCCTTCTTCGTCCATTTTTTGCAGCACCTCTTGCTGGTAGCCGCCTTTCATCAAACGCTTGGTCTCAATGAGTGAGGACAAGGGTTTGGCAGCGAGCTTGCGTGCCTGCGCTTGGGCGTAGCCATTCACTTCGGTGGGCGGCACGACGCGGTTGACCAACCCGACTTCTTGAGCCCCCTCGGCAAAGAAGGGGTCACCCATGAGCAACGCTTCGGCTGCACGGTGGTAACCAAACATGCGCGGGGCCAGCAGGCTCGAAGCCGCTTCGGGGCAAAGACCCAAGTTCACAAAAGGCATGGAAAACGCAGCGTTGTCGCCTGCGTAAACCAGGTCGCAATGAAACAGCAGGGTGGTGCCAATGCCCACGGCAGGCCCGGCCACAGCGGCCAACAGCGGTTTTTCAAATGTCGCAATGCCACGCAAAAAGCGGAACACGGGCGAGTCTTGTGTGCTGGGCGGCTGGTTCAAAAAATCACCAATGTCATTGCCCGCACTGAAGACGCTTTCGTGACCCTGAAACAGCACCACCCGCACACGGGCATCCGCTGCAGCTTGGGCCACGGCGTCAGCCATGGCGGCGTACATGGCCGAGGTGATGGAGTTCTTTTTGTCCAGCCGGTTGAAGGTGATGGTCATCACCCCGGCGTCGATGTGGGTCAGGATGTCAGACATGGTGTTCCTTGTGTGTGGCGGTGAGTGTGGGCCTGTGCAAAAACCAGCTTATTGAACCCGAATCCAGGTTTGGGTGCGTCCCAACAGGGGCGTACCGATATAACCCCGGACCTCGAGCTTTTTGCCACCGTCAATCGGCGTCAAACGCAGGCTGTAGTTTTTGCCGTTCTCGGGATCGAGAATTTTCCCACCTTCCCACACCGTTTTGCCGTCGCCTTGTTGACCGCCCCGAATGATTTCCATGCCGATTTTCGGCTTGTCTTTGCGGTCATCGGTGCACAAATTGCAATGGGTCTCAGCGCTGGGCGTGGTCAACAACGATTTTTCGACCACCCCCGACAAGCTCCCGGCCGCGTTCTGGCTGATGCGAATTTCGGCTTTGGGCTGCTTGCTCTCGTCGTCAATGCTGCGCCACAAGCCCACCGGGCTCATTTGGGCGTGGGCGGCCAGGGTCAGCAAGCCGAGGCTCAGGGTCAATGCGGTTTTGATCATGGTGTTCTTTCTGTTCATATACCCGGCCTTCATGCCAGTGCCGCATCGGTGTCCATGAGCACATCGCTGCCCGCACGGATGCGGCGCATCAGGCTCGATGTCTCGGGCATCAGGCGGGTGAAGTAAAAACGCGCCGTCTGCAATTTAGCCTGGTAGAAAGGGTCGGGGCGTTGGGCTTCTTCTTCGGCTTCGGCCAGTTTCTTCAAGGCGATTTGTGCCGAGCGAGCCCAGAAGTAAGCCAGCACCAAGTGCCCCACCACGCGCAAGTAATCCACCGCAGCCGCACCCACTTCGTCGGCATTGCTCATGGCTTTCATGCCCACTTCACCCGTGAGCTGCGTGAGCTTTTGGCCCAGATCGGCCAGTGGTTTGATGAACTCGCCCATGGCTTCGTTGGCCATTTCGGCCTTGACCAGTTGCTCGACCAATTTGCCAAACTTTTTGAGCGATGCACCCTGGTTGCCCAGCACCTTGCGACCCAGCAAGTCGAGCGACTGGATGGTGTTGGTGCCCTCATAGATCATGTTGATGCGGGCATCGCGCACAAACTGCTCCATGCCCCATTCCTTGATGTAGCCATGACCACCAAAGACCTGTTGGCAGGCGGACGTCGCCTCCCAGGCGTTGTCGGTGGTGAAGGCTTTGACGATGGGCGTCAGCAAGGCCACCAGCTCGGCCGCTTCGGCACGTACCGCTTCGTCAGGGTGGTTGATTTCTTTGTCGAGCAGCAAGGCGCAATAGCAAGCCAGAGCGCGGCCACCTTCGGCATAAGCCTTGGCCGTCAACAGCATGCGACGCACATCGGGGTGCACGATGATCGGATCGGCCGGCTTGCCTGGTGCTTTCACGCCTGTCAGTGAACGCATCTGCACACGGTCTTTGGCATAGGCCAAGGCATTTTGATAGGCCACCTCGGTCAGTCCCAGTGACTGGTTGCCCACGCCCAAACGGGCCGCGTTCATCATCACAAACATGGCGGCCAGGCCCTTGTTGGGTTGGCCCACCAGAGTGCCCACCGCATCGTCGAGCACCATCTGGCAGGTGGCGTTGCCATGAATGCCCATCTTGTGCTCAAGGCCACCGCAATAAATGCCGTTGCGCTCACCGATGGCGCCATCTGCGGCCACCTTGAACTTGGGCACCAGGAACAGACTGATGCCTTTGCTGCCGGGCGGCGCATCGGGCAGGCGGGCCAACACCAGGTGCACGATGTTGGCGGCCAAATCGTGCTCACCCGCGCTGATGAAAATCTTTTGACCGGTGATGCGGTAGGTGCCATCGGCTTGCGGCTCGGCCTTGCTGCGCAGCAGGCCCAAATCGGTCCCACAGTGCGGTTCGGTCAGGCACATGGTGCCGGTCCACTCGCCACTGGTCAGCTTGGGCAAGTAAAGGGCTTTTTGCTCGGGCGTGCCGTGCGCGTGCAGAGCTTCATAAGCGCCATGCGACAGGCCGGGGTACATGGTCCAAGCCTGGTTGGACGAGTTGAGCATCTCGTAAAAGCACTGGTTGACCACAAACGGCAAGCCTTGCCCGCCAAATTCGGGGTCACAGCTGAGTGCAGGCCAACCTCCGGCGACATATTGTGCGTAAGCCGCTTTGAAACCATCTGGCGCCTTCACGTCATGGGTGTCGCGGTTCAATGTGCAGCCTTGGGTGTCGCCTGAAATATTGATCGGAAACACCACTTCGGCCGCAAACTTGCCGCCTTCTTCGAGCACCGCATTGATGGTGTCGACATCGGTCTCGGCATGCTTGGGCAAGGCCTTGAATTCGTCGGTGACGTTGAGCAACTCATGCAAGACAAACTGCATGTCGCGAATAGGCGGGTTGTAGACAGGCATGGAGACTCCTTGAAAATGAAGATCGGGGGGTTAAAAGCAAAAATCAGTGGTCGCTGTTCTTGCGCTGCGTCTTGGCCAACGACGCCCATTGAGCGGACGGGGCTGCACCGTCAGGGGTTTTGACTGGCGCCGGTGTTGGCTCTGTGGCGTAGCGCGCCAGAATGTGCGAGAACCCTCGCCTTGCGCGGTCGGTGGCAGCGGGGTTGCGCAAAAAACGCGCCTCGTAGTGCAAGGCCAAAATCAAGCCATGAATTTCGAAGGCAATCTGGTGGGCATCTGACTCCAGGCTCAATTGCCCTTCGGCCTGCGCCAGCTCGACGGCACGGCGCAAGGCCGTTTGCCAAGTGGTCACCGATGAGGCCAAAGCATCGCGGACAGGGCCCGTGCGGTCGTCAAACTCGACTGCGCCACTGATGTAAATACAGCCCGAATCGATTTCGGCGGAAGTCTGCACCATCCAGTTGTCGAACATGGCTTGCAGTCGCGCCACGCCTCGGGGTTTTTGCATGGCGGCGTAAAACACCTCGGCCTCGAAACGGTCGTGGTATTCGCGGATGACCGAAATTTGCAGCTCTTCACGCGAGCCAAAGTGCGCAAAAACGCCCGACTTGCTCATGCCCGTGACCTCAGCCACAGCCCCAATGGACAGCCCTTCCAGCCCAATTTGCGAGGCCAGGCCCAACGCGGCATCGATGATCACGGTCTTGGTTTGCTGACCTTTGATGAGCACGCGTCGACCCGCTTCTGGAACGGGCAAGCTTTCTACTTTGGGGGTTTTTTTGTGATCGGTCATGGTGCATCAAAAAAGAACGGTCGTTCTATTTTGCACCAAAATTCAGCAAAAGATCAAACCACTT
>JAGNWH010000063.1:0-12411 GCA_017986055.1 Limnohabitans sp.
GCCCAGCCCAAGCCCCGCGAGGTGCCGCCCGAGCTGGTATCGGCCGGGTTGTATTCGCAACCGATCCAGCCGTCCCAGCCGCATTCAGCGGCCACCTTGTCGATGGTCTGGAAGATGTGCGGCCAGTTCACTTCGCCTGTGCCCGGCTCGTGGCGGTGCGGAACTTCAGCAATCTGAAAATGCCCCACATGGCCCGTGGGCAGGTACTGCGCTATTTTTGAACTCAAATCGCCTTCCACGATTTGGCAATGGAACAGGTCCATTTGCACTTTCACATTCGCCGCGCCCACGGCTTGCACGATGCGGTGCGCGTGGTCTTGCCGGTTGAGGTGAAAGCCCGGCACGCTGCGCGTGTTGATGGGCTCGATCAGTACATCGCGCCCGATCTTGGCGGCTTCGGCTGCGGCCCATTTCAAGTTGGTCACCAGCGTTGCGTCTGCGGTTTCGGCATCTGCACTTTCGGCCCGCAGGCCCACCATGGCATGGATGCGCGGGCAGTTCAGCGCCTCGGCATAAATCAGGGCTTGCGCGAAACCGGTGCGAAATTCGCCTTCGCGACCGGGCACGCTGGCCGTGCCCCGGCTGCCTGTTTCCCAGGCTTGGGTGAAACTGGCGCTGTCGGTGCCGCCGGACGGGGTGTTGAACAACACCTGTTGCAAGCCGTTGCCCTGCAAACGGGCGGCCAGCTCTTGCGCAGAATAGGCATAGGGAAACAAATATTCCACCGCCTTAAAGCCGTCTTTGGCCGCAGCCTCAAAGCGGTCCAAAAACGGCAAATCGGGGTACATCATTGACAGGTTGGCGGCAAAGCGGGGCATGGGTTTCTTTCGGGGTGTGTACAGAGGCGAATCGTGGCGAGGGCGCCGCGCCTTCAGGGTTACCAGCGTGCGCCAAATGTTTGCCGCAGATCGTCCAGATCGCTGGCTTGCAGGGGGGGCGTGCTGGCTTGCAATTGCATGAGCCGGGCGGTTTCTTCCAGCTCTTCGAGCGTGGCCATGGCCGCGCTGGGCGTGTCGTGCCACACATTGGGACCCAGTCGCGGCAGCATCACGGCGCGGATGGGCGTGCCGCGAGCCGCATATTGGCGGATCAGTGCGGCCACTTCCTGCGCCGCGTCCGTGCTGCCGGGGCGGTGGTAGCGCACCAGCGGCACATGGCCGACCTTCATCACAAAGTAGGGTGTGATGGCGGGCAGCAGCTCAGGGCCGTGCGCGTTCAGGCTCAGTGCCACGCAATGCGTGCTGTGGGTGTGGATCACGCAGCGCGTGTGGGTGTCGTGCTCGCAGGCGGCGGCGTAAATCTGGCGGTGCAAGGCGATGGTTTTGCTGCCCTTGTCGCCGCTGATTTGTTGACCTTGCAGGTCGAGTTTGGCCAGGCGGGCCGGGTCCAGAAAACCCAGACACGCGTCGGTGGGCGTGATGAGAAAGCCGTCATCCAGCCGCACGCTGATGTTGCCCGCCGTGGCGTGCACATAGCCGCGTTCAAACAGGCTGCGACCCACGCGACAGATTTCTTCGCGGGCTTGGGATTCGGTGAAGTTCATGCCAGCACTTTAAAGGCGTTGGTGAAGAAGTCTTCGGTGCCAAAGTTGCCCGACTTGAGGGTGATGTGCATGCCCCCGTTTGGGGTGGGCGCGTGACACCAGGGCACGCCCGGGTCGATCTGCGGGCCGATTTGCAGCTGTGCAATGCCCAGCGCCTGCACACAAGCGCCTGAGGTTTCGCCGCCCGCCACCACCAGTTGTTGCACGCCCAACTGCACCAGACCTTGGGCCACAGCGGCGAGCGCGTGCTCCACCAAAGCGCCCGCCTCGGCCACGCCCAACTGCGCCTGCACGGCTTTGACGGCTTCGGGCTCGGCGGTCGAATACACCAGCACCGCGCCATCCTTTAACAAGGGCGCGGCCCAGGCCAGCACCTGTTGCACCACCGCATCGCTTTGGCCGTGCATGAGGCTGGCGGGGTGAATCGCCATGGCGGGCCGACCGTTGGCTTTGAAGTGCGCCACCTGTGCGTTGGTGGCCACCGAGCAGCTGCCCGAGACCACCGCTTGCAAGCCCTTGGCCGCTGGCAACTGGCTCGCTTGCGCCGAAGGCTGTAGGCCAAAGTTGGCGGGCAGACCGATCGCCACGCCCGAGCCTGCGGTGAGCAAAGGCATGCCCTTCAATGCGGGCCCGAGGCGGTGCAGGTCGTCGTTGCTGGTGGCGTCCACCACCGCCACGCCCACACCTTCAGCGCGCAGCGCGGCCATGCGTTCGTGGATGGCCGCTTCGCCCTGCGCCACCGTTTTGTAATCGATCAAACCCACCTTGCGCCGGGTTTGCGCTTGCATGACGCGTACCAGATTGGGGTCGGTCATGGGGGTGAGTGGGTGGTTTTGCATGCCCGATTCGTTGAGCAAGACATTGCCCGCGAACAGGTAGCCTTTGAACACGGTGCGGCCATTGTCTGGAAACGCCGGGGTCGCGATGGTGAAGTCGGTCTGCAGCGCGTCCATCAGTGCCTCGGTCACCGGGCCGATGTTGCCCTTGGGCGTGCTGTCAAAGGTCGAGCAGTATTTGAAATAGATTTGCTGCGCACCTTGCGCTTGCAGCCACCGCAATGCTTGCAGCGATTGTGCGATGGCTTCGGCTGCGGGCAGGGTGCGCGACTTGAGCGCCACCACCACCGCGTCCACGCCAGCGGCCAGTGGCGACGTGGGCACGCCGATGGTCTGCACCACCCGCATGCCCGAGCGCACGAGGTTGTTGGCCAGATCGGTCGCGCCGGTGAAATCATCGGCAATGCAGCCGAGTTTCAGGTTCGGTAGATGGCCCTGCTTCAACGCGCTCATGCTTTCCCCTTGGGCAATTCGATGCCTGGGAATATTTTGATGACAGCGCTGTCGTCTTCCTTGGCAAAGCCGGCTGTGCTGGCTTGCATGAACATTTGGTGCGCGGTGCTCGACAGCGGCAGCGGGAACTTGCTGGCCCGTGCCATGTCGAGCACGATGCCCAGATCTTTCACAAAAATGTCTACAGCCGACAGCGGCGTGTAGTCGGCCGCCAGCACATGGGCCATGCGGTTTTCAAACATCCAGCTGTTGCCCGCGCTGTTGGTGATGACTTCGTACAGCGCTGCCGCGTCCACCCCTTCGCGCAGGCCCAAGGCCATGGCTTCGGCGGCCGCCGCGATGTGCACGCCCGCCAGCAGCTGGTTGATGATCTTGACCTTGCTCCCCGCGCCCGCGCTGTCGCCCAGCTTGTAGACCTTGGCGGCCATGGCGTTCAAAAACGGTTCAGCCAGCGCATAGGCCTCGGGCTTGCCTGCCGTCATCATGGTCATCTGGCCGCTGGCGGCTTTGGCCGCGCCGCCCGAAATCGGGGCATCCACATAGCGCAGTCCCATGGCTTCCAGTCGAGCCTCCAGCGCCACCGACCAGTTGGGGTCGACGGTGGAGCACATCACGAACACGCTGCCGGGTTTCATGCTGGCGGCACACCCGGGCGTGGGCGTTGATCCTGTGGTGTCGCCAAACAGCACGCTTTCGGTTTGCGCCGCATTGACCACCACCGAGACGATCACGTCGCACGCCGCGCCCAACGAGGCCAGCGTGTCGTGCGCCGTGCCCCCGGCGTGGGTAAAGGCTTCAGCCACCTCGCGCCGCACATCAAACACCTGCACGCTGTGCCCAGCCCGGCGCAGCGAAGCCGCCATGCCCGAGCCCATCGCCCCTAACCCGATCAATCCGACTGTTGTCATGTCTGTTCACCCGTAAATTCAACAGGTCATCATACAAATTTTTACTTTCCGGAGGTAGCGGGTGTTAACCCGGGTGGTGGCCCTTGGCGCAATGCGGTCTGGCAGGCTTCATCTCGGGCAAAAATTTTTAAGAATTCTTGAATTTGAATAATGATTATTTAATTGCTAATTTATACTTATTGATAAATTAAATAATTCGCGGAATGGATTTATAAAAAATTGTTCCCGCAGACCTGACCACGACAACAGCGCATCTGCTTTTGCAACCGGTGCCCAGGCGCTGATCTTGAAACTCATAAAGGCCATGTCCTCCCACACGTTTTCTCCCGATCCAGCGGTCAAGATTGCCTTCTTGGAGGACGATCCAGTTTTTGCGGCCGACATTTGCCGAGAGCTTGAAGCGCGGCACTACACCGTGACGCACTTTGCGACCGGGCAAGCGTGCCTCAGCCATCTGGTGAATCACGACCATGATGTGTGTTTGTTTGACTGGCATCTGCCGGACATGGCGGGAACCGAAGTCATGGCGCGCTTGAAAAATATCAACCGCATGCCACCCGTGATTTTCATGACGGGCAACGATGCCGAGGACGACGTGACGCAAGTGCTCATGGCCGGGGCTGATGACTACATCATCAAGCCGCCGATGGTTGCTGTTTTGCATGCACGCATTCAAGCCTTGCTGAGGCGTATCAAGCCGCGAGACCCCGCTGTGCAAACAGAGGAAATCGGGCGTCTGGGTATTGATTACCGCAACAAAGTGATCTTGCTCAACGGTGCGCCTGTGGCCTTGACCGGAACAGAAGCCATTCTTGCGTTTGATCTTTTTATGCAGCGTGGCCGCGTTGTGACCCGGCAACATCTTTACGGGCTGCTGGGCATTGAAGACGTGGCCATCGATACGCGCCGCCTGGATGTGCACATCAGCCATCTGCGCCGCAAATTGGCTTTGAACGCCGCCAACGGCTGGAAGCTCACATCCATTTACCAGCGCGGCTATCGGCTTGAGTTTTTGGAGGGCACATCAAAATGACATCGCATCGCCTGTTTCAGGGTCGACTGTTCTTGGCTTGGTTCGGTTTGGCAGGCTGCTTGTTTGCCTTGAGCGCGTCTGCGCAGACCAGCGCCACCGTCGATTGGCGTTACACCGTCAGGCCACAAGACACCGTGTCCAACTTGGCTCTTCAGTACCTCAAACCCACGTACACCTGGCAAGAGTTGGCCCGATACAACCGCCTGCCCAATAACGGCGTTATCCAGGTCGGCGCACAGCTGCGCATGCCTTTGAGCTGGCTGGCAGTCAAGCAGGCGCAGGCCAAATTGACGGCCATTTCGGGTGATGTGCAGATCCAAGATCTCAAAGGTGCTTGGCGGCAGGCCCAAGCGGGGGAGGCCGTGCAAACGGGTCAACAAATCAAGGTGGGCATCAACAGCAGTGCCCGAGTCCAATTTGCCGATGCCTCCGAACTGGTCATGCAACCCCAATCGTCTGTGCTCATGGACACCCTCAGTGTTTACGCTGGCGGCTATATGGCCGACACCCAATTGCGTTTGCAAGGCGGCCGTGTCGAGGTGCATGCCAACCCGCAAGGTCGACAAGGCCAAAAATTCGAGATCATCACCCCTGCTGCGGTGGCCTCGGTGCGGGGCACCCAATTTGTGGTGGATGCCCAAAATGGGCGATCGCTGCAACAAACCCTTGAAGGGCAAGTCGCCTTGCAAACGACCCAAGGTCATGTTTTGGTGCAAGAAGGTTTTGGCAGTGCCGTCAAGCTCGGAGAAAAACCCATCGCCCCCGAAGTCATCAAACCTGCGCCCGTCTTTCAAAGCCCCGCGTCCCGCTTTGTCGATTTCCCGATGGCGTTCAAATGGGTGCCGCAAACCGAAGTCAAGGGCTGGGTCATGCAAGTGGGCCGCGACCCGCAAATGGCCCAATTGGTTTTGACGCACCAAGCCGACAGCCCCTTTTTTGATGCTGGCGGCCTGGCCGATGGCCGCTATTACTTGCGCGCCTGGACGCTCGACGACAAGGGCATGCCGAGCAAGACCGTGTTGCACCCCTTCGAAGTGGACATTCCCCGCAAACTGCAAGGTGCTGTCATTCAGCTGGCACCTCACTATGTGAGCATGGGTTCTATGACGATCGATTTGGTGCCTTTGCCCCCAGGGCAGCGCTATCTGGTGCAAGTCACCCGGGATGCAGAAGGCCGCCAACCGGTTTGGTACCAAGCCAATGCCGGCGTGGTGCTGTCTTTGCCCCAGCTGCCTGCACAAGATCATCCTTATCACCTGTGGATCTGGATCTATTGATGTGAAATGGTCACCGCTGACTGACCGCACCTCCACGGGTTTATGGCTGGTGTGCATCACTTTGGTGCTGTGCATCACGGGCGCTTTATCGCGCATCGACAATGTCATTTACGACGCTGCGCAGCAAAACACCGATCGCGACATTCCAACCGATGTGGTGTTGGTCACCATCGACGAGCAAAGCCTGTCCAGCTTGGGCCGCTGGCCTTGGTCAAGGCGCATGCACGCTCAGTTGATCGATCGCTTGCATGCCGATGGTGCCAAGGCCATCGGGTTTGACGTGATGTTCAGTGAACCCCAAAAAGAAGACTTGGCGGCAGACCGCTTGCTGGCCGACGCCATGGCGCGGGCTGGCAATGTGGTTTTGCCCGTGGTCATCGAAAAAGTCCGCAGCAATGGGCAATTGGTCGAAACATTGCCTTTGTCCCCGCTGGTAAGGCATGCCGCCGCTTTGGGCCGCGTACATGCCGAACTGGATGCCGACACCATCGCCCGGAGCATCACCCTGTGGGAGGGCTTGGACCAGCCGGTCTGGCCGCATTTTGCGCAAGCCATGCTCACCGTGGCCGGGCAGCTGCCCGTCCCGTTTTCCCGCCACGCACCCCAAGTCCCGGGCCAGGGAGTGGCCATGTTGACCAAGCTCGATCAGCGGTACATCAACTTCTCAACCGCCCAGCGCCACTTGCACAGCTTGTCCTATCTGCAAGTGCTACGCGGCGAGTTCAGGCCCGACACCTTTCGGGGCAAGCTGGTGCTGGTGGGCTCCACCGCTTCCGGCATGGCCGACAGCCTGCCCACGCCGGTCTCTGGTTTAAGGCAGCCCATGGCCGGCGTGGAGTTCTTGGCCAACGCCATGGTCTCCATTCGGTCACAAACGCTGATCACACGCGCACCTTTGTGGCTCAGCACTTTGCTGGCCTGCACTTTGGCCTTGATGCCCATGCTGTGGCTGCCCTACAGCCGCACCCGCACTGGGCTGGTGGCCACCATCGCTTTTGCCGTGCTGGTGCTGGCTGCGGCCATGGCCTTGCCGGTGTGGTGGTGTGTTTGGGTGCCCATGTCTGCCGGATTGCTCGGGCTGTTGTGTGCTTATCCCATCTGGTCCTGGCGCAAGCTTGAATCGGCCAGCCAGTTTCTCGACTCAGAATTGAGCCGCCTGCAACAAGAGTTGGGCAGCGTCGGGCCAATCGCGCTCGGCACAGATGCCCAAGCGCCGCATTCTGATGCAGACCCATTTCAGCGCCGCATTGACCAAGTCCGTGCGGCCACGGCCCTGCTGCAGCATTTGGATCAAACCCAACGCGAAACCTTGGCCTTTGTCTCGCATGACATCCGTGTGCCGCTGGCCAGTGCCGCAGCCCAAATCAAAAGTGAGCTGGGTGAACACCACCCCACCCACAAGCAAATGGTGCGGGCCTTGGCCTGGACGGAAGACTTCTTGCAAACCTCACGCGCTCAAATGTTGCGGCCCGACAGCTTTTCCGAGCTGGATGTGATGGCCCTGCTGCACGAGGTGGCCGATGACATCTACCCCTTGGCGATGGCCAGTGCATTGACTTTGACGCTTGACCTGCCCGATGAGCCGGTTTGGATTCAAGGGAACTTCGACACCTTGTCCCGTGCGATGGCCAATTTGCTGAGCAATGCCCTCAAGTTCTCGCCACCGGGAGGGCTGGTCAGATTGAGCGCCAAGCTCGGCGGCGGTCAGGTCCACATTCGCGTCACAGACCAAGGCCCGGGTATCGCCCCGCAAGACATCGAACGGCTGTTCAAGCGTTTCAGCCGTTTGGAGCCCAGACCCGCCAGCTTGCAGACAGGCGTTGGCTTGGGTTTGTATTTTGTTCAAACCACAGTTCACAAACACGGCGGAACTGTGACCGTGGTCAGCAAGCCAGGCGAGACCGCATTTGTTGTGAATTTGAAAATTTAAACAATGCACATTGCTAAATTTATAAAATATTAATTCTTAATAATTTGCTTGTCTTTTTTGGATAAAGTTGACGTAAATAACATTACTTTAGCTCAGGCCATGCAAATCCAAATCATTTCCGCAGACGCTCAAAATGGCACCCGTTTAGCCGTGGTCGAGCACAAGGCCGGGCAAGCAGCTGTCAAGCACATCGTTCAAGCGGGGCAAAAAATCACGGTGATCGTGGACGGTGTGACCTTGAAGGGCAGCCAAGTCATTGGCTCTAAAAAACTCAAACTGCTTAAATCTGACAAAAATTTGATCATAGAGACGGAGGATGGTGAGGCGCAAATTGTTGAGCTGACTGATTTTTATAACGAAGAAGACGCTTTTTTAACAGGCGAAGAGTGGTCAATGGCAGATGGCAGCCAATTAAAAAACGTCGACGATGGCGTCATGTTCGTGGCTGAAGGCGCATCAGCTGCTACTGGCAGTGCGCTTGTCGGTTTGGGCGGGAGCGCTGTGGCTGGCGGGGTTGCTGCGGGCGGTGTTCTTGCAATAGGTGCTGCTACTGGCTCAGCGGCCACGGCGAGCGACACCAAGACTGCCGCCATTCCCGCCACCCCTTCCGTCACCACTAACGTGAACGCCGCGCCGCTCATGGGAGACGGCATCGTGATGACCCCAGTCGGTGCAGGCGTGGATCGAGCCTATGGCATGACCATGCAGAGCGACGGCAAGATACTGGTTGCAGGAGAAAGCAACAACGGCAGCAACGCCGACTTCGCACTGACCCGTTACAACGCCAACGGCTCACTGGACACCAGCTTTGGCACAGGCGGTATCGTCACCACCCGTATCGGCTCGGCTGATGATCTTGGCAGGGCCGTGGTGTTACAGGCAGACGGCAAGATCGTTGTCGTCGGAGAAAGCATGATCGCTGGTAATTTCGACATTGCCTTGACGCGCTACAACAGCGATGGCAGCTTGGATTCCAGCTTTGGCGGGGGCGATGGCATTGTTACCACCGCCGTTGGTACTGGCCATGACCATGGCCAAAGTGTCACGGTGCAGGCAGATGGCAAGCTATTGGTCGCAGGCTACAGCCGCACTGCCAACAATTTTGACTTCACGCTGGTTCGTTACAACACAGATGGCACAACAGACACCAGCTTTGGCGGTGGTGATGGCATCGTGACCACCGCCATTGGAACTGGCAATGACATTGGCCGCAGCATCACCCTGCAAGCAGATGGGAAAATTTTGGTGGCAGGCCAACGTCTAGAAGGCGGAAATCAAGACTATGTGCTGGTGCGCTACAACGCGGATGGCACCCTGGACACTGGCTTCAGCGATGACGGGATCGTTGTCACTGTTATCGGGCCTGCAGACGATCGTGCTTACAGCGTCAACGTTCAGACCGATGGCCGAATTTTGTTGGCAGGACTCAGCAACAACGATTTTTCTTTGGTGCGTTACAACAGCAACGGTAGCTTGGACACCAGTTTTGGTGGTGACGGCATTGTCACCACCGACATCGCTGGCGGCACAGACCTTGGCCGCGCGATGACCATCTTGAGCGACGGCAAGATCTTGGTAGCGGGACAAGTCGGCACGCTGAGCAGTTCAGATTTTGCATTGATACGCTACAACAATGACGGTACCTTAGACAACAGTTTTGGCGGTGGTGACGGCATTGTCATCACGGCCACCAGTGCGGGCACTGACATTGCCCAAGCCATGTGTGTGCAGCCAGACGGCAAGATTGTGGTGTCGGGCTATGCCAGAAATGGCCTCAACGACGACTTCATTTTGGTGCGCTACAAGAGCGATGGCACGCTGGACATTACTTTTGACTCGCAGCCTGGCCAAGGCCCAACGTTTACCAAAGGCGGTGCGGCAATTGCGCTCAACCCTAACGTACAGGTATTTGACGAAGAACTCTCTGCCGCTAACAGTTTCAGTGGTGCTACGTTGAATTTGGTGCGTCAGGGTGGCGCCAACAGCGATGACGTTTTGGTCTTTGACGGCATTAACGTGACGACCAGTGGCACCAATGTGCTGGTGGGTGGTGTAGAGGTCGGGACCTTCTTGCAAGCAGGTGGCCAATTGGACATCACGTTTGGCGCGAACGCGACCCAAGCCCTTGTCATTACCCTGGCGCAGAATATTGTTTACTCGAACAGCAGTGACACGCCTCCAGCCACTGTGACCCTCAATTGGGCATTAAATGACGGCAATACAGGCACTCAAGGCACTGGCGGAAACTTGACCGCCAGCATGAGCACGGTCGTCCACATCACGGTCACTGCCCCGGTGGTGATTGACCTGAACCGTGACGGCAGTTTGGGTTACAGCCAAGTGGTGATGGACGTAGACGGTGACGGCAACTTGGACCAAACCGCTTGGGCCGGTGCCCAAGATGGCGTGTTGGTGTGGGACAAATACGCCGACGGCTTGGTGCGCGACAGCAGCCAATACGCCTTCACGCAGTACGGTGGTAACACCGACTTGGAGGGCTTGGCGATTGGATTTGACAGCAACGGCGATGACCGGTTCAACGCGCTGGATGCAAAGTTTGGCGAGTTTAAGGTCTGGCAAGACGCAGACCAAGACGGCGTGAGCGACGCAGGCGAAGTGCGCAGCTTGGCAGGCTGGGGCCTGACCGAGATCAACCTGACCAGCGACGGCGTGGTGCGCACACCGGCCCCAGGCGTCAAGGAGGCGGGCCAGACCACGGCCACTGCCACGGATGGCACGTCTGTGTTGGTGGGCGATGTGGCCTTTGCTTACAGCAACTTGGCCTACAGCGCGCATCAGGGCTGGATCAATCAGCAGTTGCAGGTGATCTCAGCCTGAGTTAAGTCAGGGCCTGAGTTCACTCAGCCGAAACCCTCCGCCAGCTTGCAGATGGGCTTGGGTCTGTATTTTGTTCAGACCACAGTTCACAAACGCGGTGGAACTGTGACGGTGGTCAGCAAGCCAGGCGAGACCACAGTTGTTGTGAATTTGAAAACTTAAACAATACACAGTGCTAAAATGATCGAATAACAATTCTTAACAGTTTGTTTACTTTTTATTAGCTAAAGTTGATAGAACAAATTTTAATCACCCTTAAGCCATGCAAATCCAAATCATTTCCGCAGACTCTCAAAATGTCACCCGTTTGGCTGTGGCCGAACACAAGGCGGGGCAAGCAGCGGTAAAGCATGTTGTTCAACCCGGACAAAAAATCACGTTGCTTGTAGATGGTGTGACCTTGAAGGGCAGCCAGGTCGTCGGCTCTAAAAAATTCAAACTTGTTAAGTCTGACAAAAACTTAGTTATTGAGACCGAGGATGGCACAGAGCAAATTGTTGAGCTGAGTGATTTTTTTGAACAAAAAGACACCGTCCTGACCGGCAATGAGTGGGTCTTTGACGAGGGAAGTCTGTTGCAGACCCTTGATGAGGGTGTGGTTGCTTTGCCAGTGCCAGCGGCACCGGCTTTGGGCAGCGCGATGGTCGGGGCTGCCGCAGGTGGCTTCAGTGCTGCAGGTGTGGGCGCGGCCGCAGCAGGCATTGGCCTGATTGCTGGAGGCGGCGGGGGCGACACAACACCTATCGCAACGACTAATCCATTCGACAAGATCGAGGCCTACAACAACGGCAACGGCACTACTCCGGCCGCCCTGACGTTGGCCGATTACGCCGCCGCTGGCATCACTGGCATCACGGCCGACAACTTGGCTGCCGTCAACGCGCAGGTGCTGGCGCAAGCTGCACTGGGTGCCGATACGGCCCCTGAAGTGCAAGCCCTGGTCACAGCTGCCAACACAGCGTTGGCCAAGATCGAGGCCTACAACAACGGCAACGGCACCACACCCCCAGCCCTCACCGTGGCCGACTACGTGGCCGCAGGCGTGACCGGGGTCACCCCTGATAACTTGGCTGCTGTGAACGCCCAAGTGTTGGCGAAAGACTGGACAGAAGCGGACACCGCACCCGAAGTACAAGCGCTGGTCACTGCAGCCAACACAGCCCTGGCCAAGATCGAGGCCTACAACAACGGCAACGGTACTACGCCTGCCGCTTTGACGCCCGCCGACTATAAAGCTGCTGGTATCACCGGGGTTACGGACGACAACCTGGCGGCTGTCAACGCACAGGTGCTAAAGCAAGACGTGGGCGGAGCCAACACAGTGGGTGAAGTGCAAGCCTTAGTGACCGATGCCAACGCAGCGATTCAAAAGATCGAGGCCTACAACAACGGCAACGGCACCACGCCCTCAGCCCTCACCGTGGCCGACTACGTGGCCGCGAATATCACCGACGTCAACGCCGACAACTTGGCTGCCGTCAACGCGCAGGTGCTGGCGCAAGCTGCACTGGGTGCCGATACGGTGGGTGAAGTGCAAGCCCTGGTCACAGCTGCCAACGCAGCGCTGGCCAAGATCGAGGCCTACAACAACGG
>JAGNWH010000064.1:0-12389 GCA_017986055.1 Limnohabitans sp.
GCAGCAGTTGTGCGACTTCGGCCTGAAAGGCATGGGTTTGCTTGCTCATATCGATTCGAGGTGTAAAAAAAGATCAAAAAACAACAACGCCCCACAGTTTGGGGCGTTGAGGCGGGATTTCAAGAGGTCAAAACGATTCGTTAGGCCCCAGATAGCGCCATTGCCCCGCAGGCATTTGCCCCAGTTGCACGCCGCCCATGCGGATGCGTTTGAGGCCGACCACCTTCAGGCCGACCTGCTCGCACATGCGGCGGATCTGGCGTTTTTTGCCTTCGGTCAACACAAAGCGCAGCTGCTCAGGGTTTTGCCACTCCACCTTGGCGGGCTTGAGCGGTTTGCCGTCCAGGCTCAGGCCATGGCGCAAGCGCGCCAGTTGGGCGGCCGGGAACACGGCTTGGACGTTGGCACTCACCCGGTCAAAGTCGCCAATCACGGTCAGTTGGTTGGCTTTGCCGCCATAGGTGGCCGATGCGGCAGAGGCGGCGGCGGTGTTTTCGTGGCCGGTGTAGGCCACGCGCACCAGGTACTCTTTTTCCATCTCCGAGTCTTCGCCGATCAGCTGACGCGCCACGCGGCCGTCTTGCGTCAGCACCAACAGACCTGTGGAGTCGATGTCGAGCCGCCCTGCTGGGGCCAGGCCGCGCAGGTGCGGTGGCGTGAAGCGCATTTTGGACGGATCGCCCATCCAGTGGCTGCGCGGGTTGATGAGGGTGATGGCGGGCTCGTGCCCGTCTTCGGCCTGGCCGCTCACATAGCCCATGGGCTTGTGCAGCAAGATGGTCACTTGGCGGTCTTGTTGCTGTTCGGCCGCTTTGTCGATGGTGATGCGGTCAGACAGCGTGACTTGCTGGCCCATGCTGGCGGGCAGGCCGTTGACCTGGACCCAGCCTTGCTCGATCCAGGCGTCGGCTTCGCGGCGCGAGCACATGCGCAGCTCGGCCATGCGTTTGTTCAGGCGCGAGGTGCCGCTGGGTGTGGCGGCATCGCCTTTGCCTTCGGGGCGGGGGGCACGTTTGAAAGCCGGGGGCTGGGTCATGGGTTCAGGGGGTGAAAAGAAGTTGCCCGATTGTCCGCTGTTTTTGTTCCTTGGCGCGTCATTTGGCAAGGTGGGTCGGTGGCTTCCGCTCCGACATGCGTCCAAGGTCCGCAAGTGCCTCACTTGAATTGCACGGTGCGCAGGCCCTGCAAATCCAGGATGCGCAGGCCGCCGTATTCGATGCGAATCAGTTGTTGCGCTTGCAATACTTTGAGCGCCTCGTTGACCCGTTGGCGTGACAGCCCCACCAGATACGCCAGCTCTTGCTGGGTGATGCGCAGCACTTCGCCCACACCCGAAAACAGCACCGGGTTGAACAGCGCAGCCAGGTGCCTGGCCAGGCGCAGTTCGGGGTTGGTCATGCGGTCCATCTCTCGCGCCGCGATGAACTGGCCCAGCCGCTCGTTGAGCTGCTGCATGACGAAGCGGTTGAAGCCCAGCGAGTGGTCAATGAGCCAGTGAAAAGTGTCCAGCGGCATGCCCGCCACCACGCTGGGCCTGAGGGCCTGGATGTTGTAGCGGTAGATCTCGCGTTTGAGCGCGGTGCCCTCGCCAAACCAGCCACCGGGCGGCACGCCGGTGAAGGTCATGGTCTGGCCGCTTTCGTTGTCGCTGCTCATTTTGAGCAAGCCCGAAATCACGCCAAACCAATAGGTCACGGGCCGTCCGACGCGGCAAACATAGTCGCCTGTTTGGGGGTCACTCACCACCAGTTGCGGCACGATTTGCTGACGTTCTGAATCGCTCAACAAGCCCAACCACGGAATCTCTTGCAGCTCGGCTCCGGTGGGGGCGCGGCGGCGTTGGTGAACGCTGATTTCTTTGGGCATGGGGTGTTGGGGGCTTGTCAGGCTGCGGTCAGTCACGCTAGGGGTCTTCCCTGAATTGTCGTCCAAATGACAACTCAACGTCAAATGACTCCCTACGATCTGCCCAAGTTCAGTCGCATTGCATTCAATGCACCGTTTTGGAGACAGGTCAGGTCATGCAAACAACGTTTCCCCGTTTGATGCTCACGCACGCTGCCGAGCGCCCCACAGCGCCCGCATTGCGAGAGAAAGAATATGGCATTTGGCAGACCACCACCTGGTCTGATCTGGCCCGCTTGGTCCAGTCCGTGGCTTGCGGTTTGCACCAGGCCGGCTTGCAGCGAGGTGAGCACCTGATCGTGGTGGGCTCCAACCGGCCACGGCTGTATGCCACCATGCTGGCAGCCCAGTCCTTGGGTGCGATTCCGGTGCCGTTGTACCAAGATGCGGCTGCGGCCGAATGCGTCTTCCCCATTACCAACGCCGAAGTGCGGTTTGCCGTAGTGGAAGACCAGGAGCAGGTCGACAAGATGCTGGAAGTGCGCGAGCAGTGCCCGCAGTTGACCCATATTTTTTATGACGACCCGCGCGGTCTGCGCAAGTACATCGAAGATGGCTTGGGTTCGCTCGAAGAGCTGATCGCCGCTGGGGGCGTGTTCGCCCAGCAGCATCCCCAGTTTTTCAGCGAAGAGGTCGCCAAAGCGCAGTACACCGATGTGGCGGCGATGTTTTTCACCTCGGGCACCACGGGCAACCCCAAGGGTGTCGTGCACACCCACAGCTCCTTGATTGACCGGGCCGATGCTGGGGCCGAGTTTGACAAGCTGACCAGCGCCGAGGACGTGCTGGCCTATATGCCGCCCGCCTGGATTGGTCAGAACATCTTCAGCTACGCCCAATGGTTGGTGTGTGGCTACGTGGTCAACTGCCCCGAGTCGGCGGCCACCGTGACCATCGATTTGAAAGAGATTGGCCCGACGTATTATTTCGCGCCGCCCCGCGTGTTCGAGGGCATGCTGACCAGCGTGATGATCCGCATGGAAGACGCGGGCAGCTTCAAGCGCAAGCTGTTTCACTACTTCATGGGTGTGGCCAAAAAAGTGGGCCCAGCCTTGATGGACGGCCAATCGGTGGGCTTGAAAGACCGCTTGAGCTACGCCTTGGGCAATTTGATGGTCTATGGCCCCTTGCGCAACAACATGGGATTCAGCCGCGTGCGTGTGGCGTACACCGCAGGCGAGGCCATTGGGCCCGACTTGTTCACCTTCTTCCGGTCCATTGGCGTGAACATCAAGCAGCTCTACGGCTCCACAGAAACCGCTGTGTTTGTGTGCCTGCAGCCCGACAACGAAGCGCGTGCCGACACCGTGGGTGTGCCTTGCAAGGGTGTGGAAATCAAGGTCGCCGACAACGGCGAAATCATGGTCAAGTCACCGGGTTTGCTCAAGGGCTATTACAAAAACCAAAAGGCCACCGACGAAGTGCTGACGGCCGATGGCTGGTACCACACCAGTGATGCAGGCTTCATTGACAGCCATGGCCACCTCAAGATCATCGACCGTGTGAAAGACGTGGGCCGTATTCAGGGCGGTGCCAACGATGGCGCGATGTTCGCGCCCAAATACGTTGAAAACAAGCTCAAGTTTTTCCCGCACATCAAAGAGGTGGTGGCCTATGGCGACCAGCGCGAAAAAGTGTGCGTGATGATCAACATCGACTTTGACGCCGTGGGCAACTGGGCCGAGCGCCGCAACCTGCCGTATGCCGGTTACACCGACCTGGCGCAAAAGCCCGAGGTGTACCAGCTGGTCAAAGAGTGCGTGGAAAAGGTCAACGCCGATCTGGCCGAAGACAGCATGTTGGCCGGCAGCCAAGTGTCCCGTTTCCTGATCCTGCACAAAGAGCTGGACGCCGACGATGGCGAGTTGACCCGCACCAACAAAGTCCGCCGTGGCTTCATTGCCGACAAATACAAACCGTTGGTCGATGGCCTCTACGAAGGCCGAACCGAGCAGTTCATTGAGACGGTGGTCAAGTTCGAAGACGGCCGCACCGGCAGCGTGAGCGCCACGCTCAAAATTTCCGACGCCAAAACATTCACACCCGTGAAGGCAGCAGCATGACCAAAAAAATCGGCGACGTCATTCTGGACGTCAGCAACATCAGTTTGCGGTTTGGTGGCGTGAAGGCGCTGACCGACATTTCATTCAACGTGCGCGAACACGAGGTCCGCGCCATCATCGGCCCCAACGGTGCAGGTAAAAGCTCGATGCTCAACTGCATCAACGGTGTGTACCAACCGCAAGAAGGCAGCATCACTTTCCGTGGCCAAAAGTTTGACCACATGAACAGCCGCCAAGTGGCCGAGATGGGCATTGCCCGTACGTTCCAGAACTTGGCGCTGTTCAAGGGCATGAGCGTGATCGACAACATCATGACCGGTCGCAATCTGCGCATCAAAAGCAATTTGTTCATGCAGGCCTTGCGCCTTGGCCCGGCCCAACGCGAGGAAGAAGAGCACCGCGAATTCGTCGAACACATCATCGACTTTTTGGAGATCCAGGCGTTCCGCAAGACGCCTGTGGGCCAGCTGCCTTATGGCTTGCAAAAGCGCGTCGACTTGGGCCGCGCTTTGGCCATGGAGCCGCAAGTGCTGTTGCTCGACGAGCCCATGGCCGGCATGAACATGGAAGAAAAACAGGACATGTGCCGCTTCATCCTGGACGTGAACGATGAATTTGGCTCGACCATCGTGTTGATCGAGCACGACATGGGCGTGGTGATGGACATCTCGGACCGCGTGGTGGTGCTGGACTACGGCAAAAAAATCGGCGACGGGACTCCCGAAGAAGTGCGCAACAACGAAGAAGTGATCAGTGCCTATCTGGGCACCAGTCACTAAGGAGAAAAAGACATGGCATTTTTCCTGGAAGCTCTTTTGGGTGGACTGATGGCCGGCATGCTTTACGCGCTGGTGGCGCTGGGCTTTGTGCTGATTTACAAGGCGTCTGGCGTGTTCAACTTTGCGCAAGGCGCGATGGTGCTGTTTGCCGCTCTGGCCATGGCGCGTTTTTCAGAATGGATTCCTGGCTGGTTGGGTCTGGAGGACAAGTTTTTGGGCAACCTGTTGGCCTTTGCGCTGTCGGCCAGCGTCATGTTTGTGCTGGCCTGGCTGATCGAACGCTTGGTGTTGCGCCACTTGGTCAACCAAGAGGGCGTGACCTTGCTGATGGCCACGCTGGGCATCACCTACTTTCTGGACGGTTTGGGTCAAACGATTTTTGGCAGCGACATTTACAAGATCGATGTGGGCATGCCCAAGGATCCTGTGTTCTTGCTTGACTCGATTTTTCCTGGTGGTGTTTTGGTCAATCTGGAAGACGTGTATGCCGCGTGCATTGCGGCCTTGCTGGTGGTGGTGCTGTCGCTGTTTTTCCAGAAAACCAGCACCGGTCGGGCCTTGCGTGCGGTGGCCGATGACCATCAGGCCGCCCAGTCGATTGGCATTCCGCTCAACCGCATTTGGGTGATCGTGTGGTTTGTGGCGGGCATCACAGCCTTGGTGGCCGGCATCATTTGGGGCTCCAAGATGGGTGTGCAGTTTTCGCTGACCACGGTGGCTTTGCGGGCTTTGCCTGTGATTATTTTGGGCGGACTGACCTCGGTGCCCGGTGCCATCATCGGCGGCCTGATCATCGGTGTGGGTGAGAAGTTGTCAGAGGTGTATCTGGGCCCTTATGTGGGCGGCGGCATCGAAATCTGGTTTGCTTACGTGCTGGCGCTGGTGTTCCTGTTGTTCCGGCCACAGGGTCTGTTCGGCGAAAAAATCATCGACCGCGTGTAAGGAGATAAAACATGTTTTACAGAGAAAACGGTCAATTCAAGACCTCTTACCGCAGTGACCAGCAAATCTTCGCCATTGCGCAAGACCGTTGGGCCATCCTTGCACTCATCGCCTTCGCCGCCATCGGTGTGCCCCTGCTGGCCGATGAATACATGTTCCGCGCCATCCTGATTCCTTTCCTGATACTGGCCCTCGCAGCTTTGGGGGTGAATATCTTGGTGGGTTATTGCGGCCAGATTTCACTGGGTTCGGGCGCGTTCATGGCGGTGGGAGCCTACATGGCTTACAACACCTACATCCGCATCGAGGGCATGCCCTTGATCGTTGCACTGCTGGCGGGTGGCTTTTTTGCGACCCTGGTGGGGGTGTTTTTCGGTATTCCAAGTTTGCGGGTCAAAGGTCTGTATCTGGCGGTGGCCACTTTGGCGGCGCAGTTCTTTTGCGACTGGGCTTTTCTGCGCATCGGCTGGTTCACCAACAACAACGCCTCGGGCTCCGTCTCGGTGTCCAACCTGAATGTCTTTGGCTGGTCCATCGACACGCCGCTGCAAAAATACCTGTTCTGTTTGGCTTTTCTGCTGGTGTTTGGCTTGTTGGCTAAAAACCTCGTGCGCTCGGCCGTTGGCCGTGAGTGGATGGCCATTCGCGACATGGACGTGGCCGCAGCCGTGATCGGCATTCGCCCGATGTACGCCAAGCTCAGCGCTTTCGCAGTCAGCTCTTTCATTGTGGGCGTGGCCGGTGGCCTGTGGGGCTTTGTGCACCTCGGTTCGTGGGAGCCCGCTGCGTTCTCGATCGACCGCTCGTTCCAGCTGCTGTTCATGGTGATCATTGGCGGCATGGGCTCCATCATGGGCAGCTTTTTTGGCGCTGCTTTCATCGTGATCTTGCCCATTTTTCTGAACCAGTTCCTGCCTTGGGCGGGTGATCTGGTCGGTGTCCCTATTTCGACTGCGACGGTCTCGCACACCGAATTCATGATCTTTGGCGCCCTGATTGTGTGGTTCTTGATCGTGGAGCCGCACGGCCTGGCCAAGCTCTGGTCGGTGGCCAAGCAAAAGCTGCGTCTGTGGCCCTTCCCGCATTGATGTCAAATCGATTTTCCCAAGTGCTTTCAACTATTTTTAACAGGAGACAAACCATGAAACTTCGTCAACTTGCACTCGCCACGACAGTGGCTGCTGCCGGCCTTGCCAGCGCCTTGGTCAGCACCATGGCCACGGCTCAAACCAAAGAACAGTTTTTCCCTGTTCTGGTTTACCGCACAGGCGCTTACGCCCCCAATGGCGTGCCCTTTGCCAACGGCTATGTCGACTACCTCAAGCTGGTCAATGCGCGTGGCGGCATCAACGGCGTCAAGCTCAGCTTTGAAGAGTGCGAAACCGGCTACGCCACCGATCGCGGCGTGGAGTGCTATGAGCGCCTGAAGGGCAAGAACGGCGGCGCGACCGTGTTCCAGCCGTTGTCGACGGGCATCACTTTTGCGCTGACCGAAAAAGCACCCGGTGACAAGATCCCCTTGATTACCGCAGGTTACGGCCGCAGCGAATCGGCTGACGGCGGCGTGTTCAAGTGGAACTTCCCCTTGGCAGGCACTTACTGGGTGGCTGGTGACGTCATCATCCAGGACATCGCCAAAAAAGCCGGTGGTGCTGACAAGCTCAAGGGCAAGCACATCGCGCTGGTCTACCACGACAGTCCATTCGGCAAAGAAGCCATCCCCATTTTGCAAGAGCGTGCGGCCATGCACGGTTTCAAGCTGAGCCTGCTGCCTGTGACGCACCCTGGTGTGGAGCAAAAGTCCACTTGGCTGCAAATTCGCCGCGACCGCCCTGACTACGTGGTCAATTGGGGCTGGGGCGTGATGAACTCCACCTTGCTCAAGGAAGCACAAGCCACAGGCTATCCCCGCGAAAACATTTATGGCGTGTGGTGGGCCGGTGCCGAGCCTGACGTGAAAGACGTGGGCATGGGCGCCAAAGGCTACAACGCCATCACCATGCAGCATGGTGTCGAAAAAGGTTCTGCTGTCGTGAAGGAAGTGTTGGACAAGTTGCACGCCAAAGGCCAGGGCACAGGTCCTAAGGACGAAGTGGGCGAAGTGCTTTACATGCGCGGCTTGTTCAGCGCCATGTTTGCCGTTGAAGGCGTGCGCCAAGCGCAAGAAAAATACGGCAAGGGCAAAGTCATGACTGGCGAGCAAGCGCGCTGGGGTTATGAAAACCTGAACCTGACCCAACCCAAGCTCGATGCTCTGGGCTTCAAGGGTGTGTTGCGTCCAGTGTCCACTTCGTGCGCTGACCACATGGGTGCCAACTGGGCCCGTATCCACACATGGAGCGGCAGCAAGTGGGAGTTCTCCAGCGACTGGTACCAGGCCGATGAGCAGATCATCAAGCCCATGGTCAAAGCGGCTGCCGACAAGTACGCCGCCGAGAAGAAACTGACACGCCGCTCCGCTGCGGATTGCCAGTCCTGATCGTTGCCAAGCCTGCCGCGCAAGCGGTGGGCTGTCGCTGCAACGGGCCACGGCCCGTCTGCAGCGGTCAAATCAAACCCTTGCGTGCAGCGGTTTGGTTTGGCTTGAACCCAGAGTTTTAAAAGGCAAAGTCCATGAGCGACAAAAACATTGTTCTGAACGTCAACGGCATCGAGGTCATTTACAACCACGTCATCTTGGTGCTCAAAGGGGTTTCCCTGCAGGTGCCTGAGCAAGGCATCGTGGCTTTGCTGGGCGGTAACGGTGCGGGCAAAACCACCACATTGCGTGCCATCTCCAACTTGCTGCAGGGCGAGCGCGGTGAAGTCACCAAGGGCAGCATCGAGCTGCGCGGTGAGCGCATCGAAAAGCTCTCGCCTGCCGACTTGGTCAACCGGGGTGTGGTGCAGGTGATGGAAGGGCGGCACTGCTTTGCCCACTTGACCATCGAAGAAAACCTGATGACCGGCAGCTACACCCGCACCGACAAGGGCGAGGTGGCGGCCAATTTGGACAAGGTCTACACCTATTTCCCTCGCCTCAAAACCCGCCGCACCTCGCAGGCGGCCTACACCTCGGGCGGTGAGCAGCAGATGTGCGCGATTGGCCGTGCCCTGATGACCAACCCCAATATGGTGTTGCTCGACGAGCCGTCGATGGGCTTGGCTCCGCAGATTGTTGAAGAGGTGTTCAACATCGTCAAGGACTTGAACGAGAAGGAAAAAGTCACCTTCTTGATTGCCGAGCAAAACACCAATATGGCCCTGAAGTACGCCGACTACGGCTACATCATGGAGTCGGGCCGCATCGTGATGGACGGTGCCGCTGAAGACCTGCGCACCAACGAAGACGTGAAAGAGTTTTATCTGGGCATGGGCGGTGGTGAGCGCAAGAGCTTCAAGGATGTGAAAAGCTACAAGCGCCGCAAGCGCTGGTTGGCTTGAAGGCCAACCAGCCAAAGCTTGATCAGGGTGAGCGCGTGCCCCTGCACGCGAATGAGTCACCCTCACACCCGTTTTTCGTGCGCAGGGGCGCGCGTCCTCATCGATCAGTCCACCACCCATGAAGCACTACGACGCCCTCGAAACACGTGCCCCTGAAGTCCGCGAAGCCGCCTTGATGGCCGCCTTGCCCGCGCAAGTTGCACATGCCAAAGCCCATGCGCCCGCCTTTTCCGAGTCGCTTCAAGACGTGGATGCGGCCAGTGTCAACAGCCGCGCCGCGCTGGCCAAGCTGCCGGTGATTCGCAAATACGAGTTGCTGGAGCGCCAAAAGGCTTCGCGTGCGGCAGGTGGCAATGTGTTTGGTGGTTTCAGTACCCTGGGCTTTGGCAAAGCGATGCCCCGCGTGTTTGCCAGCCCCGGCACCATTTACGAGCCCGAAGGCACCCGTCCTGATTACTGGCGCATGGCGCGCACCATGTTTGCGGCTGGCTTTCGCCCGGGCGAATTGATTCACAACTGCTTCAGCTACCACTTCACGCCCGCGGGCTCCATGATGGAAACCGGTGCGCATGCCTTGGGTTGCACCGTGTTTCCGGGGGGCATTGGCCAGACCGAGCAGCAAGTGGGCGCGATGGCCGAGTTGCAGCCTGCAGGCTACATTGGCACGCCCAGTTTCTTGAAAATCATCATCGAAAAAGCCGCCGAGATGGGTGTGGCCCTGCCCAGTCTGCGCAAGGCGCTGGTCTCGGGTGAGGCGTTTCCGCCCAGCTTGCGCGACTGGATGACGGCGAAGGGGGTGGATGCTTATCAGTGCTATGCCACGGCCGATGTGGGGTTGATTGCTTATGAGACCGCGGCGCGTGAAGGCCTGGTGCTTGACGAAGGCGTGATTGTCGAGATCGTGCGCCCTGGCACCGGAGACCCGGTGCCCGAAGGCGAGGTCGGCGAGCTGGTCATCACCTCGCTCAACCCCGACTACCCGCTGATCCGTTTTGGCACAGGCGACCTGTCGGCCATCTTGCCTGGCACCTGCCCTACAGGCCGCACCGGTCAGCGCATCAAAGGCTGGATGGGCCGGGCCGATCAGACCACCAAAATCCGGGGCATGTTTGTGCACCCCGGTCAGGTGGCCGAGATCGTCAAACGGTTTCCTGAAGTGACCAAAGCGCGTTTGGTCGTGACCGGAGAGATGGCCAACGACCAGATGGCTTTGCATGTCGAAACCACGGCCTTGACGGATGCGGGCCTGAAGACGCGTTTGTCTGATGCCGTGCGCGATGTCACCAAGTTGCGTGGCGAGGTGCATTTGCTGGTGCCCGGCAGCTTGGCCAATGATGGCAAGGTGATCGAGGACGCTCGCAGCTACCAATAAACCGCTTCGCCCGCCGAGTCGCCGCCAGTTGGCTGCCTTGATGCAGCGCCTTGTTGCATTGCCTTGGCGTCTAATTCCATGAGGAAATCAAGGGCATGCAAGGGTAAGCCGCTAAGTACTTTCCGCGATTTCACGACACTCTTGTTGGTTTTAAACTATCAAGTCAATTTTAGGAGTGTGTAAATGAAGCAATGGATTGCATTGGCCGCTTTGGCCGCTGTTTCGGTGGGGGCTCAGGCCCAGACTTTCCCCGGCAGCAAGCCGGTTTCCATCGTGGTGCCCTTTGCTGCCGGTGGACCGACCGACCGCGTGGCCCGCGACTTGGCTGAAGCCATGCGCAAGCAAATTCCTGGCAGCAATTTTGTGGTCGAAAACGCCGCAGGTGCTGGCGGCACGATCGGTGCCAACAAGGTGGCCAAAGCCAACCCCGATGGCCACTCGTTGTTGTTGTTCCACATCGGCATGGCTGCAACGCCTGCCCTTTACCGCAAACTGTCTTACAAGCCACTGGAAGACTTTGAGTACTTGGGCATGGTCAACGATGTGCCCATGACCTTGATCGGCAAGCCCCAGTTGCCCGCCAATACTTACCGCGATTTTGAAAACTATATCCGTGCCAACGCGGGTAAGCTGAACATTGCCCACGCTGGCTTGGGTTCAGCTTCTCACATTTGCGGCTTGCTGTGGCAGACCAACTTGCAGACCAAAGACGCCATGACCACCATCCCGTTTGGCGGTACAGGTCCCGCCATGACCGCCCTGATCGGTGGTCAGGTGGACGTGATGTGTGACCAGACTACAAACACCACGGGTCAGATTGAGGGCGGTCGTGTCAAGGCTTTTGCCGTGACCACGGCCAAGCCTTTGGCAGGTCACCCTGTGCTCAAACATTACCCCAGCTTGCAAGAGATGGGTTTGAAGGGCTTCAACCTGACCATCTGGCACGGTTTGTATGCCCCCAAAGGCACACCGCCCGCAATCACCAAAACACTCAACGATGCCTTGAAGAAAGCATTGAAAGACCCCGAGTTCATCAAAAAGAACGAAGGCTTGGGCGCTTTGGTGGTGACGGACAACCGCACCGATCCGGCTGAACACAAGAAGTTTGTGGCCGCCGAGATGATCAAGATCAAGGCTGCCGTGGATGCAGCAGGCAAGTACGCCGACTGACCGTTCTGATTGACAAGCCCCGCATGCGGGGCGAATTGGCAAAAGTCTTTTGCCTGCTGCAAAGCCCGATGTGACCCATCGGGCTTTTTTCATGCCCGCCTGGACCTTACAAGGGACGCCCTTGCTGGAAGGCTCAAATGCAAAAAAATCGGTACTCAATTTGCAATCGTTTGCAATTTTTTGTTGTTTTCAAGCCAAAAAACATGTTTCGTTCTTGTTTGGTAACCAAAAATAGGGTTTTCCATAGTCTGCAAACGTTTGCATGATTTGTTTAATTGGAGGCGTTGAACACCGTGAAGAGTCCATCGGAGCGGGTCAATCAAACCTGATCACATCCTCAATTTTTGGAGAAAAACATGCAAACTCAAATTCGTCTCGTGGCCGTTGCTGCTGCATTGCTTGCCGCTGGTGCAGCACAAGCTGGTGTGTCTTTTGATGCCAACCTGGAACACGATGTCTTGTTCAAGGGAAAGCAAGGCGCTACCAGCAGCGCGACATCCAACAGTGGCCGTGTGGAATTGAATGCCAATGCCGCCTTGGTCAAGTCGGGTGACAATTTTGTCAACGCCAAAGCCAGTTTGATCGTGCCCACAGGCAGTGGCGACAGCGTCGGCATTGATGACGCCTGGATTCAGTTTGGCAACAGTGCCGCCGATCTGAAAATTGGCCGCCACGAAGCCGCCGATTTGTTCCCACTGGGCAAAGATGTGGTGGTTGAAGCTGCAGGCAGTGTCT
>JAGNWH010000146.1:0-3730 GCA_017986055.1 Limnohabitans sp.
CATGCCCATCCAATACTCCGAAGACCACACTTGGCTCCAAATCGAAGGTGACGGTGACACCGCTGTCATGGGCATCACCCTGCACGCCCAAGACACCTTGGGCGACATCGTTTTTGTCGACCTGCCTGCCATTGGCAAAACCTTTGCCGCCAAAGAAGTGGCTGGCGTGGTCGAGTCGGTCAAAGCCGCCGCCGATGTGCACATGCCTGCCGGTGGAGAAATCATCGAGGTCAATGAGGCTCTGCGCGCAGACCCGTCCCTGGCCAACTCCGATCCTTTGGGTCAAGGTTGGTTTTTCAAAGTCAAGCTGACCCAGCGCGCCGACTTGGACGCTTTGCATGACGAGGCCAGCTACCAAAAATTGACAGCCTGAGCGCTGTCTGTAGAATCCAGTTTTTCAGCTTCCAAGTGGGGTGACGCCGGTTTTGCAACCGTCACCCCGAGTCGGACCCAATCCGACGTTCACCGTGGGAGAGATTGAAGGCCCCAAGCCTTCAACGCCGAAGGAGCAACCACCCCGGAAACTCTCAGGCAAAAGGACCGTGGTGAACAATGCACTCTGAAGAGTTGCCGGGATTCGTCCCCCGGCACACCGCAGGAGCAAACCCATGCCCCATCCGGGCCGGGTGAATCTCTCAGGTTTCAAACAGAGGGGGTCGTTCTGCACACATCCGGTGTGCAGTTCGTCCATCCGTTTGAGACGCTTTTATTGAGAGAACTCCCATGACAAACATGGTCAAAAAACACATGGTGATTGTCGGCGGCGGCATCACGGGCATCACCAGCGCCTATGCACTGGCCCAACAAGGCATCCAGGTCACCCTGATCGAGAAAAATCGCTACCCCGGCATGGAAACCTCCTATGCCAATGGCGGTCAGCTCTCCGCATCCAACGCCGAGGTCTGGACTCACCCGTCGACCATCATCAAGGGCCTCAAATGGATGCTCAAGAGCGACGCCCCGCTCTTGATGAACCCAGCGCCCACTTGGCACAAACTCAGCTGGATGGCCGAATTTGTGGCCGCCATTCCCAAGTACAAAGAGAACACCATCGCCACGGCCCAACTGGCCATCGCGTCGCGCGAACACCACTTTGCGTGGGCCAAGGCCGAAGGCATCGACTTCGACCACAAGCGCGAAGGCATCTTGCACATCTACCGCGACAAAAAAGGTTTTGACCACGCGGGCCAAGTGTCCAAACTGCTGGCGCAAGGCGGCCTGCCACGCCAAGCCGTGACGCCCTCCGAAATGAAAGCCATCGAACCCACATTGCAGGGCCAGTACTACGGCGGTTATTTCACCGAAAGCGATTCAACGGGCGACATCCACAAGTTCACTTTTGGCTTGGCCAAAGCTTGCGAACGCTTGGGCGTGAAGATCTTGACTGAACACCAAGTACTGAGCGTTGATGCCAATGGCCAAACCGCCACGGTGCAAGTGCAGCACCAAGGCCAAACCGAGACCCTCAGCTTTGACGGCATCGTGATCTGCGCTGGCGTGCACGGACGCAAGTTGGCCGCCCAATTGGGCGACCGTTTGAACATCTATCCGGTCAAGGGCTACTCGATCACCGTCGGTCTGAACGACGAAGCCAGCCAGGCCGCAGCACCCCAAGTGAGTTTGCTGGACGACGAAACCAAGCTGGTCACCAGCCGTCTGGGCACAGACCGTTTCCGCGTGGCGGGCACCGCCGAATTCAACGGCATCGACCTGGACATTCGCGCCGACCGCATCAAGCCCTTGGTCAACTGGGTCAACGAATGCTTCCCGGGCGTAGACACCCGTCGCGTGGAGCCCTGGGCCGGTTTGCGTCCCATGATGCCCACCATGCTGCCGCGTGTCGGCGCAGGCAAAAAGGCCAACGTGTTCTACAACACCGGTCACGGCCATTTGGGTTGGACTTTGTCGGCCATCACGGCGCACCAACTGGCTGGGCATGTGCTGCAAAGCATGGGGCAAAATGCGCGTTCGTTTGCTACACCCACCACCGCTGCCGCAGCGGCTTGAACCATGACCCTTCACGTCCTGCCTGTCAATTACCGCCACCCCGCCGATCGCGATGCACTGGTCATGTTGCTTGATGCCTATGCGCGCGACCCGATGGGCGGTGGTGAAGGCCTACAGCAGGATGTGAAGGCACGCCTGTGCGATGACCTGGCTGCGCGGCCTGCTGCCGCCAGCTTCATTGCCTGGCTGGGCGATGCGCCTGTGGGCCTGGTCAACTGCATCGAAGGCTATTCCACCTTCAAGGCAAAACCTTTGATGAACATCCACGACATCGCCGTGCTGCACAGCCACCGTGGGCAAGGCGTGGGCCAAGCCTTGCTGGCCGCCGCCCAACAGCATGCCCAATCGCGCGGCTGTTGCAAGCTCACGCTCGAAGTGCTGACAGGCAATGCGCAGGCTCTGAAAAGTTATTTGGGTTTTGGTTTTGAACCCTATGCCTTGGACCCCGCAGCGGGCCAGGCCAGCTTCATGCACAAGTGGCTTTAACGCGGCTCAAAAATCAGTAGAAGTCACAACGGCTTCCTTGGCCATCTGCCACTGCTCTTTCAGCCAACGCTTGAGTTCTGCCTCGTTTTGAATCCGGCGCAAATCACGGGCCAGGCTGTCTGCGCTGTGGCGCTGATCAGCTTGGATGCGCTGCAATGACTGGCTCAGCAAGGCCTCGTCGGCGCCGGCCCGTACCGGCACACACAACTCACGACTCAGACGGCTTTGCAACTGGTCCAAGTCGTCTTCCAGCGCGGCCACCTGCTCTTTGAGCAACAGGCACATGGCGAGCAATTTGTCGTCGGCCATGCGTGCGGTGCCTGCCTTGTTTTGGGGGTTGACTTGGCTCACCTGCATTTGCAGCCGCAGCAAAGTCGTCAAGTCATTTCTCTCATAAGCGGCATTGACCTCGCTCATCAAACCGGTTTTGCGCAAACGCGCTTGCTCGTCGGGTTCGCGGTCCGGGTGCAAGGCGCTGGCCAGTTGCCGAAAAATCGTGCGAATCGCGCTTTTGGCATCGGCTTCACGCAGCATGGCCACCGGCACTTGGCCATTGTCGGCGGCAGTGCTTTTCTTTTGGGCCTCTTTTTGCGCTTGTTTTTGCGTTTTTCGGGCCGCACGCTTGGCGGCCTTGCGGTCATCGTCGGCTTGCTGCTGGCGCTGCCACTGGCGCATGCCCGCCTGCATCATTTCTTCAGGCGTCTGGTACTGGCTGGGTTTTTCAAGCGGCTGGCCCAGCGCTTCTTCGATGCGTTCACGCAGGCGCTGGGCCGCCTCGGCCTGTTCTTCGGCGGCCTCTTGGGTGTCCTCTTCGCTCACGTACAAATCGGCCAACGCCTGCACTTGTGGATCAGCAGTGGCAGACAGTTGTTCGATCAGGCTGCGCAGCTTGCCACGGGCCATGCGTTGCTGTTGTGCCGTCAGGTCTGCCGCCTGCAAGCGTTCATGCACAAACAACAACAGACTTTTTCGGTGGGCCTGCGCTTGTTGCACCGACTCACGCAAGGCCTGAATGTGGGTGTAACGGTGCTGGTCTGACCAAACTTCCAAGCGTTGAATCTGGCCCGAGAGCGACTCGATGCGGGCCAACAAGGCATTGAAACGCTGCTGCGCCGGGCTCAGTGGGGTGTGAGCATCAGGCTGAACCGCCAAGGCGGACAGAGACAGCGGTGCATCTACAGGCGTATCGGGCAAGGAGGTCATCGGAAAAAAGTCATGGGTACAGTCTGTGCAGGCG
>JAGNWH010000065.1:0-12004 GCA_017986055.1 Limnohabitans sp.
TCGTCATGGGCGTGATCGTGATGGTCTAGAACGGCACTCATCTTGATTTCCTTTGATTTGAATACGGTACGGCTTATTTGCGAGCGGCCAGAACTTCAGCCGGTTGCACGATTTGCCCGGTCTTGTTGGACCAGTTGTTTTTGGTGTAGGTGATCACAGCAGCGATCTCGGTGTCGGACAACTGTTTCCATGCGGGCATGGCGCCATTGTTTTGACCATTCAACAAGACAGCAATTTGCTTGGACTTGTCGGCATCCAACACGACAGCCGAACCGTCTACAGGCTTGATGGCGCCAGCGCCTTTGCCGTTGGCCTGGTGGCAGGCAGCACAGTTGGCCGCATAGACTTTCTCGCCACGCTTGGACAGATCGTCCAAGGCCCAGACTTTGGCTGGATCATCGGCTTTGGCCGCTTGTTTTTTCTTCTCTGCCACAACCCAAGCAGCGTAGTCTTCTGCAGACAACACCTTCACATGGATGGGCATGTAAGCGTGCTCTTTACCGCACAGTTCCTGGCACTGGCCGTAGAAGTCGCCCGTCTTCTCTGCGCGGAACCAAGTGTCGCGCACGAAACCCGGAATAGCGTCTTGCTTGATACCGAAAGCAGGCACGGCAAACGCATGAATCACGTCGTTGGCGGTGGTAATCACACGCACTTTCTGACCCACGGGCACCACCAGCGGGTTGTCCACTTTCAGCAAGTAGTTGTCGCCCTCGGGCTTGCCAGCATCGGACATCGCGCGCTGAGTAGAGTCCAAGGTGGAGATGTAGCTCAGACCTTCGCCTTCGCCTTTGATGTAGTCATAACCCCATTTCCACTGGTAACCAGTGGCCTTGACGGTCAGATCGGCGTTGGTGGTGTCTTTTTGGGCCACCAACACTTTGGTGGCAGGCAAAGCCATCAGGATCACGATCAGGAAAGGCACTGCGGTCCAAATCACCTCGACTGTGATGGACTCGGTGAAAGTCGCGGGCTTGTGACCCACTGATTTGCGGTGCTTCCAGATGGAATAGAACATCACCGCGAAAACGGCAATGAAAATCACCGTGCAGAGGATCAACATGAACCAGTGCAGCCAGTGCTGCTCTTCAGCGATTTTGGTCGCTGCAGGTGCGAAGTTGAGCTGATTGACCGCAGGGCCGCCCGGCAAGTCATTGACCGCATGAGCAGCCGTGGCCAGCCATGCACCCGCAAAAATGCCCGCGCGGGATAGCAGCGAAGCCAATTGGTTGGAAATATTCTTCATGGTTCTCACTAACTTCCAAGACTCTGTTGAACTCACACCCTTGGCAAACCAGGCTAGGCCCCGTTTGCCGCCAGACATCACGCCGAACGCAACGCCCTTCTGATTTCTCGCGCCAACACTTGGCGCAACTCGGGGCGCACAAAACGCCCCACCTCGATCGAACGACCCTCGCCCGACAATTCAATCAGGCTGTGGTCGCCAGACTTTGGCTCCACTCTGACCCATTGACGCGCAAACTCTGCCCGCTCAAGGCGCCCGGCAGATTCACATTCCACCACCAGGCTGGTGCCTTGCAATGAAATCCACTCACCATCGGTCGCGTGCCGTGCATAGGCCAAAAAAGCCAAGCCAACCAGCGTGATTTCCAAGCCAGCAAATGCCAATACCAAAGTAGCACCCTGCAGCCAGAAAAACAGCCCAATCCCCAGTGACACCAAACACAAAGACAGGTAAAGCCAACCCAACTGGGCGGGTGTTACCGAGCAATTGCGCCTGAGCCGCCAATGAATGGCGTGGCCAGACTCTTGTGCGAACTGGTATGTGGAATTTGACACGCGTCAACTTTCAATAACCTAACACGCTGTCAAGCATGTATTGTGGCTAAAACCGGGCGGATTTTACCCGAGTTACGAAAGGGTTTTGATTCAACTCAAACTTTGTCGGCTTTACCCGTCGTGCTGTGCAACATTTGCCGCATCTGCTCAAGACCAATCTCTGTTTGCGCACTCACTTTGACGCGCGGCCGGGGTTTGAGGGCATGACCATACACAATTTCGAAACTCAGCGTCAACCGCCCGCCCTCTTCGGGTCGGGCCAGGGTCAACAAAAGCTGGTCCAGTTGCTCGCGCCAACGGCGTCCGCGCAAACCAGCAAAACGCTGAACATGGAGGTTTCGCCCCAACTCACGCAATTCGGCCAGCATGCGCTCGGGTGTTTCGTAAGTGAGGGTGATGCGCTCCATGTCCATCACAGGCTCTGCAAAACCCGCCTCGACCAGCATGTCGCCCCAATCGTGCATGTCGGTAAATTCATGGGCGGGCTCCGGCCAGCCTTGCTGGGCATAGGCGTTGCGCAATTCCCGCAAAGTATCGGGGCCCAAACAGGAAAACATCAAAAACCCATCCACCGCCAAAGCGCTGTGCCAGGTTTTCAGCAATTTTTGAGGTTGGGCAGCGGTGTGCAACAGCATGTTGGCCCACAGCATCTGGACTTGCCCCTCTGGTGGCAGCCCCACCTGAATGCGCGGCCCCAGCCAGCGAGCAGCTTGCCACCAGTGCCCCTGCACCGCCGATCGTGCCGCCAACGCCTGGTCAGCGTACGCGCTGTTCAGCCACACCTGGGCCTTTGGGTAGCGTTTTTGCAAAGCCTTATGCGCCAACAGGCCGCCACGCGCAGGCTCCCAATGGGCCCAAGTGGTCGGCTGCAGTTTGATGAAGTCCAGCCTGTCCTGCATGCGAGAGGCCACCTCTTCGTGCAGCCAGGGCGATGCCATCCCTACGGGGTACGCCGCCCAACGGGCAGCAGCAACAGGGTCCAGCGACGGGGGGCGTTCGGGTGCAGACATGGCCAAGGCAATAAAAAAAGGAAGCCTGTTCCAGGCGAACAACAGGTTCGGTCCTTGTGGTCAGGGGGTGGCGGCAGTATATTGATTTCATGTGGCCCAACTGGTTCAAGGCAATAGGCTCAACGCCCACGATGCACCGACCGGACCGTGCTTGGGGCTGGCTGCCCAGCCGCTGCGCAGTCTGCCAAAGCTGGCCACAAGCCCCCTTGTGTGATGCCTGCATCAGTCGCTTCGCGCAACCGCAGCACCGCTGCCTCACCTGCGCCCTGCCCTTGGCCCATCTGGCCGAACGATGCGGCACTTGCCTGAAATCCCCGCCCCCACTGGATTTGTGCCTGACCGCCACGGCCTACGCCTGGCCCTGGGTCGACCTGATTGCCGACTACAAATTTCACCAAAGGCCAGGATGGGTCGGGCCTTTGGCCACCCTGATGCTGAGCGCCCCTTGGGCAGAAGACACCTTGGACGCGGCCGACTGGGTGCTGCCCATCCCGCTGTCAGCACAGCGTCTGGCCGAGCGCGGCTACAACCAGGCATGGCTGCTGGCACGTCAGCTCAGCCCGCACAATGCCGATGCCCATTTGCTGCTGCGCACCCGCGACACACCCTCACAGCGCAGCCTGCCCCGGGCCGATCGGTTGGCCAACCTGGTAGGCGCTTTTGCGGTAGAGCCCTTGCGGGCCGCACAATTGCGCGGAAAAAAGGTGGTTCTGGTGGACGACGTGATGACCAGCGGCGCCTCGTTGCACACTGCCGCCCGCGTGTTGCGCCAAGCTGGCGTGGTGCACATCAGCGCCCTGGTACTGGCACGGACCGAAACACACCACGACGCCTGAATCCCCCATGGGTGACCGCAACAGCCAAGGCACAATACGGGCCATGTTCCATATCGTCCTGGTTGAGCCCGAAATCCCGCCGAACACCGGCAACGTCATCCGGCTGGCCGCCAACACCGGCTGTACGCTGCACCTGATTGAGCCCCTGGGCTTTTCAATGGACGACAAACACATGCGCCGCGCGGGTCTGGATTACCACGAGTACGCCGACTTGCGCCGTCATGCCGATTGGGCCTCTTTTTTGAACAGCGAAAAGCCCGATCCCCAACGCATGTTTGCTTTGACCACCCGAGGCAGTCGCGCTGCCCACGGCGTGGCCTTTGCGCCCGGCGACTGGTTGGTGTTTGGCTCTGAAACTCGGGGTCTGGCACCTGAACTGCGCGAGCAGTTTGCGCCAGCCCAACGCATCCGCTTGCCCATGCGCGAAGGCCAGCGCAGCCTGAATCTGTCCAACGCCGTGGCGGTCAGTGTGTTCGAAGCCTGGCGGCAAAACGGCTTTGGCGGGGCCAGCGCTGACCCGAGCGGGGCTGTTCAGCCGTAAAGACGCACCAGCGACTCGGCTGCACACACCGGTTTGTCGCTGCCTTCACGTTCCAAGGTCACATTCCACTGCAATTGCAAGCCATTGCCCTCAATGGGCGTGGCCGAATGCAAATGCAAATGCGCTCGCAAACGGCTGCCCACCGGCACGGGGGCCATGAATCGCACCTTGTTCAGGCCGTAATTGACCCCCATGCGTGCCGAAGTGACGACGATGGTTTTGTCAAAAAATTGCGACAACAAGGACAAGGTCAAAAAGCCGTGCGCGATGGGTGCACCAAAGGGGCCTTGCTTGGCCCTCTCCACGTCGACATGGATCCATTGGTGATCGCCCGTCGCCTCGGCAAACTGGTTGACTTGCTGTTGGGTGATCTCCACCCATTCGGTCGCGGCCACATCCTGGCCGACGCAGGCGGCCAAATCGGCCAAGGTTGCAAATGTTTTCATGCGCCCACTGTATTCAGCTTGTCAAAACCGGGCTGTCGATGTTGGGACACTGCCCAATGAGATGGTCAAAATTTCCCCGCACTCTTGCGCCGATTGTGACCGCATGCCAACGCCACTGAACCTGCTGAGCCTGAGAGGTCCGGTCGCCGCCGCTGTCGTTTTTCGGCGCCGACCGGCGGTGCCTCGTCAGCGCACTGAATCGGCTGCGTCCGTGCGCATTTTGAGCAAATCGGCACGCAAGCGGGCCAGCTCGGCACGGTAATTTTCGGCATCACCGTAATCGGCGAAGCCGTGGTAGTGCGCATGGGCCTGCATCGTGCGGCGCGCGTGCTTGATGGGGCACCAGTATTGCTCGGTCAGGCCCACCACCTCGCGGCCATACGCCATCAAGCCGTTGCCGTAAGAACAATACGCACAATTGATTTTTTCAAGCCAGTTCAAATAGGCCAAGTGAGTGCGATCGAACACAAAATAGTCGGCCCGTTTGACTCGGGGAATGCCGCACAACGGGAAACAAACCCACTGGTACAGCGTGACAAAAGCATCGAGCAACAGCATCGGAAAAAGCACCGGGTAAATGAAGGGCACACACAGCACATGCCGCCACTCAGCTGTCAGCACATAGCCCCACAAACCGGCTTTGAAACGCTTTTGCTGGGCCAGCACTTCTTTTTCAAAGCGCACTTTGTGCACCTCAAAATCAGCCTGCCACTGCTGACGTCGGCTTTTGGCCTCTTGCTCTATGGCCGCTTCCAGTTGCTGAATGCGGTCCAGAAATTCCTGAATTTTGGGGTTCATGAGGGCTCCTTGCACGGGCATGGGCAGACACACCCGGTTCACACAACGGTTCAAAGCGGGCCACATCCTTGGCCTGCTTGACTTTCGTCAAAGCCTGCAGGCTTCGGGCCTCGCACACTGAACCATGGCAGCGGATCACCATAACACCACACAGGGCCTGACAACAGCCCAGGCGGCCACACGACTGGCACAAGACGGCACCAATGAAATCGAGCAAGCCACCCAACGCTCCGTGTGGCGTCGCTTGGCCGACATGTTGCGCCAACCCATGTTTGCCTTGCTGGTCACGGCAGCAGTGCTGTACATGCTGCTGGGGGACCTGACCGAGGGCATGACCCTCTCCGTGTTTGTGCTGGCGGTGCTGGTGCTCAGTTTTTATCAAGAAGGGCAATCCGAAGCGGCCATCGAGGCCCTGCGGCAACTCACACAACCCCAGGCAAGGGTGCTGCGAGACGGGCAGACGCAGCTGATTCCTGCCAGCAACGTCGTTGTGGGCGACTGGCTGTTGCTGTCAGAGGGCGACAGGGTGGCCGCCGATGGCAGGCTGCTGACGGCCAACAACCTGCAGATTGACGAATCCCTGCTGACGGGTGAATCCATGGCCGTTGACAAGGTGCTGCCCGAGCTGCCAGCCACAGGTCGTCCGGCTGACCAGACCCCACCACCCGCCTCGTGCGTTCATGGCGGCACTTTTGTGGTTCGCGGCAGTGGGCGGGCACAAGTCACCGCCACTGGTATGCACAGCCAGATTGGCCAAATCGGCCAAGCGCTGGCCCAAGTGCAGCAGGCCGACACCCCCTTGCAGCGACAAACCGCACGGCTGGTCAAAGTACTGGCCAGCCTGGTGGGTGTGCTCTGTGTTGTGATGGTGCTGACCCTGGGTTGGCGCACCGGGCAATGGCTGCCCGCTTTGCTGGCGGGCATCGCTTTGGCCATGGCCATCCTGCCGGAAGAATATTCGGTGGTACTCACGCTGTTTCCGGCCATGGGTGCACGCCGACTGACACGCGAAGGCGTGCTCACCCGCCACATCAATGCCATCGAAACCCTGGGGGCGACCAGTGTGTTGTGCACAGACAAAACCGGCACTCTGACACAAAACCGCATGACCGTGACCGCGCTCGCGGTGCCCCGTCGGCCAGACGCGGACCCTGGCGACATCGTGCACTGGACCGATCCTTCGAGCACGGCCTACCCAACAACCCCAGCCGAGGCCCCTTTGTCTGCGGCGTTTCACCCCTTGATCGAACACGCTATTTTGGCCAGCGCCCCCACGCCCTTTGACCCGATGGAAACCGCATTCCATGCCATGGGCCAACGCCAACTCAAGGACACCAACCGGGCGTTCGGCGAGGGCCAACTGGTGCAAAGCTACGCCCTCAGCCCCAACCTCAAAGCCATGTCGCATGTCTGGCAATTTGAGCAAGCAGAGGACCGCGTTGTTTCGGCCAAAGGCGCACCCGAGGCCATCATGGACCTGTGCCACCTGAGTGATGGCGAGCGCCAACGTTGGCTGGCCTGCGTCGCGCAGATGGCCGCGCAGGGCTTGCGTGTGCTGGCGGTGGCGCACAGTCGCTTTGAAGGCGATGACTACCCAGATACACCGCACGCTTTTGACTTTGAATGGCTGGGCCTGATCGGCTTGACCGACCCCTTGCGCCCCGAAATTCCGCAAGCCGTGGCCGACTGCCAATCGGCGGGCATCCAGGTCATCGTGATCACGGGCGACTTCCCGGTCACCGCCCGCGAAATCGCACGGCAAGCCGGGCTGCCCGAAGGCACCACGCTGAGCGGCGAAGAACTCGACCGCCTGAGCGATGCGGCCTTGCGTGAGCGCTTGAGCCACGTCACAGTGTGCGCACGCATCTCGCCGCACCAAAAGCTGCGCATTGTGCAAGCGCTGCAAGCCAACGGTGAAGTGGTGGCCATGACGGGCGACGGCGTGAACGATGCACCGGCCCTGAAAGCCGCACATGTGGGCATCGCCATGGGTGCACGCGGCACCGATGTGGCAAGGGAAGCCGCCGACCTGGTGCTGGTGGACGACAACTTTGCATCCATCGTGCGTGGCATTCGCTTGGGCCGACGCATCTTCGGCAATCTGCAAAAGTCGATGCAGTACATCTTTGCCATCCACATCCCGATTGCCGGTATCGCGCTGATCCCCATGGTCATGGGCTGGCCTGCCCTGATGCTGCCCCTGCATGTCGCCTTGCTGGAACTGGTGATTGACCCGGCCTGCTCTTTGGCCTTTGAAAGCGAGCCCGAAGAAGCCGATGTGATGCAGCGCCCACCGCGTGACACCCATGCACCGCTGTTCGGCGCCCAAGCCATCCTCTTGGCCTTGGGCCAAGGCCTGTGCGTGCTGGCCGGTGTGGCACTGACCTTCGCTTTGGCACAGGTGGGCTCGGGGGCATGGCCCACCGCCTTGGGCAACCACTGGCCAGCCGAACTGAACCTGGGCTTGCTGAGTGAAGCACAAATACGTGCCATGGTCTTCATCACCTTGATCACGGGCAATACCGCCCTGATCTTGTCCAACCGTGCGGGTGGCGGCCATTTCTGGCAGCACTTGCGCACGCCCAACTTCGTGGCTTATGGGGTGATCGGACTGGCTTGGGTCTTACTGGCCCTGGCCATCCATTGGCCCTGGTTGGCTGAGCCGTTGAAGTTCGAGCCTTTGCCCGTCTGGCCAACGCTCATCGCGACAGCATCGGGCTTGCTCAGTGGGGTCAGCGTGTCGCTGCTGCAATGGGTGGCCGCTGCAAGGCCTGCTCTGGCACGGACAAGACTTTGCTAGGGCGCAGGCCAAGTCAACACCACCCGCAAGCCGCCCAGTTCAGCGCTGCGCTCCACCAGGACGTGCAGGCGATAACGCTGCGCCAAGCGACGCACGATCGACCAGCCCAAGCCACTGCCGTCGGCACCATTGCCGGGCACTCGGAAAAACCGGTCACCCAGACGTGACAGATCCGCATCGCTCAATCCCGGACCACTGTCTTGCACCACCAGACGCGGCAAGGGCAATGCATCCCATGCCACCTGAATGCGAGCACCTGCTGGGCTGTAGCGCTGGGCGTTGTCCACCAAATTGCCCACCAGCACCCCCACCAAACCGGGCGGCATCGACAAGGGCAATGACTCCGGGGCGTCCAGACTCAGGGTTTGCTGCTTGGCCACAGCCTGCGGCCCCAGGTCGGCCAAGGTCGCGCGGGTTTCAGCCACAGCATCACACGCCACAGCCGCCTGTGCCACGCCACCGGCATCCAACCGGGCCAATTGCAACAACTGGGCCACCAGCCGAGTGGCGCGGTCGCAGCCTTGCAGCACAGCGTCCAGCGCGTTTTGGCGCTCGCTGCCCGTGTCGGTGCCACGGGCCACTTGCGCCTGCATGCGAATGGCCGCAATCGGCGTTCGCAATTCATGCGCGGCATCGGCTGTGAAGCGGCGTTCACCGTCCATTTGTTGCGCCATCTGATCAAACAATCGATTGAGCGCCCGCACCAACGGTTGCACCTCTGCAGAAACCACCTCGCTCAAAGGCTGACGGGCATCGGGGTGACGCTGCGCGACCGTTTGACTCAGTTGGCGCAAAGTGCCCAAAGACTGAAAAATGGTGCCCCAGATCAACAAAGCCAACACCGGCAAAGCCAACAACATGGGCACGATGGCCGACTGCAATCCTGCGTTCAAAATGTCGTTGCGCGCCGTTTGTAACTCAGCCACCACCACCCAAACATCGCTTTCGCGTCCGGGTGTGGCAAAGACCCGCCAAGCTTGCTGTGCTTGCCATTGATTGGAAATACCGCTTTGCCCCAAGGGCGCCAAGGGCACCAACGGGGCTTCGTTTGAACGGAAGATCAAGTCCTTCTCGTGCCAGATCTGAAAAGCCACGCGCGGTTGGTATTTGTGCAGCACAGCCGCCGTGGTGAAGTCGTCATCGTGCTCATCGCTGGTTTGCACCGCCAGCACAGCCGCGGTTTGCGCCAAATGGGCGTCCAGCAACTCACTGAGCTCGTGCTCGGTCTTGAACCAGGTCATCACCAACACCAGCGCCCAGACCAGCGTGGTGACGAACAACAAACTCAGCGTCAAACGCCACTGCAAAGAAGTTGTACGCCAGGCTGTCATGCGGTACCCAAAGGAGGGTCTGTCCGGGCAAGCGACTTGATCTGCTGGGGCAACATATAGCCCACACCCCGCAAGGTCTCGATCACATCGGCACGGAGTTTTTTGCGCAGGTTGTAAATGTGCACCTCCACCGTGTTACTGCTCACCTCGGTGCCCCACTGGTACAGGTGCTGCTCAATTTGCCCACGCGTCAAAACACGGCCTGCATGCAGCATGAAGATTTGCAGCACCTCGTATTCGCGCAACGACAACTCCACAAGTCGCTCATCGAGCCAGACCTGACGGGACACCGGGTCCAGGCGCAAAGCCCCCGCCTCCAAGCTGGGTTCTGCGACCCCATGGGCCCTGCGTACCAAGGCGCGCAAACGAGCAGCCAGCTCCAACAGATCGACAGGCTTGACCAAATAATCGTCGGCACCGGCATCCAAGCCCGCGATGCGATCGGGCACACCATCGCGAGCGGTCAAGATCAACACCGGCGTGGTGATTTTTTGCCGTCGCACCGCCGACAGGCATTGCATCCCATCCTGGCGAGGCAAGCCCAAATCCAGCACCGAGGCCTGATAGACACCGGTCAATAACTCGCGTTCGGCCGCCACACCGTCGCGCACCCAATCGACCAGGAAACCCTGCTGCTGCAGCCCCGCCTTGAGGCCGGAACCCAGCAATTCATCATCTTCAGCCAGTAAAACGCGCATCTGAGAATCCTGAATGGGTGAATGAAAAATCAATCGTCATGGTCTTCAGATTGTGCCTTCCCGGGTGCAGCGAGCAGCGCACTGACGCCAGGGTCAGACGGTGTCTGCGGAGAAGTCTGCCACTGCCAGCCCCAGAAAGACAGCACAGCAGCCAACAGCAAAAGCGCCAAAATCGAGTGGTTCGACTTGATCAAGTCAGGCCCTGCGCCCTCCACACGCCCGGTGAGCATGGGGGTCGCCAGATTGCGGCGGCGCAGCAAGCTGAGACCGATCACACCCGAAACGTGCGCCAACACCGCCAGCAGCATCACGTTGCCAAAGAACTCGTGCACCTCTTCCATCCACTCCCCGGTGAACTCCTGGTAGGTGACATAACCCGACAAAACCACGGGTGCGATGGTCAACAAAACAAGGACCACCGACAGCGCCATGTACAGGTTTTGTGTCTGCCGCCAAGAGGCCTGGCCTGTGCGCACGCCATTCCACCAAGCGCCCAGACCTCGCAACTTGCCCCACATCGCAGACAGGCGTGCATGGCGAGGCCCCAGCAAACCCCACACCACACGAACAAGCAGCAAACCGCCCAGCGTGTAGCCCAGACTCACATGCACCAGCCTGAATATTTCGCTTTCGGCAGTGATGTAAGCCCCCACAAAACTCAAAGCCAGCAAGGCATGCAAGACGCGAGTGAACACATCCACCGTCCGCCGGGTGGGTGTCGGTGCATCGGTCTGCACATGCCCTAACGAAGAAGTATTCGACATCATTTCAAGCTCCTGGTGTTCGTGAACCTTGCCCAACATCAGCGTGGAATACGCACTTGATGTTCATCAAAATTGCCCTGCTCGGCTTGGGTGTGGCAAGTGCTGCATTGGGCGGCACTCTTGATGCTGACGCGCTTCCAAACAGCCGGATCCACCTCGCGGTGCTTGCGGGCAAACCAGGCCGAACGGGTGATTCGGTCTTCTGGCGGCTCTTCGCGCACACGCTTGTAGGTTCCTGCGTTGGCCAGTAGCCAGGCAGACACTTGCTGCACCTGAGCAGGCTCCAGCGATGCATCGGTGCCGTAATGACGGTCAAGCCCTGTCATGATGCGTCGCCACGATGGCGCGGGCAACATGCCCGGCGGGTAGGCCATGTGACAGGCCGCACATTCCTGCTTGTAGACCGTTGGCACCTGCGTGGGCATGAGGCGTCCATCGGCCACAGCAGGGACAGACACGGCCCAGACTACAGCACAGAACAAGCCATGAAAAGACGCTGATTTCGAAAAAAGATGGCGCTTCATTTCAAACCAATCAGGTAAGCCAGCACATCCGCTTTTTCAATGGCCGTGCACTCGCGTGACAACACATCTTTGCAATTGCGTTTGAACCATTTGTCCACCTTGGCACTGTCGGTCAAGCGCTCGGCATTGAAGGCCGGTGCCAAAGCTGCGATCTTTTTGCCCGTAGACGCGTGTTGGTTATCGCGGGTCGGTGGCTGACCGTGGCATGACGCGCATGACCATTCACCACCATGCCGCTGACCAAAGAACACTTGCCCCTTGGCCGCATCACCTGTTTGTCCGGCAGCTTGTTGCCAACGCAACAATTCTGTTTGAGGTGTGGCCGCCATGGCCGGCAAGCCGCCGATCAAAGCAAGCCCGATACCCGTTTCCACGGCCATGCGCCGGAATTTTCTGAAATTCAACATGAAATCGACCTTTCATCTCAGCTTGAAGATTAAAGGCCTGACATGAAGG
>JAGNWH010000066.1:0-11969 GCA_017986055.1 Limnohabitans sp.
CACCACTGAAGTTTTAACGTGTGACCTTAGGTTTTCAGTGGTTGACTGCCCGCTGCTTGCCTGACTGTTTTCAAACGGACACGGCCTTGCCCAGATGCTGTTTGGCCAGTTCCACATACCAGTCCAGACAAGCCGGGTTGGCCATCGCATCCTTGTTGACCACTTTTTCGAGGGGCTGACCCAGCATGAGTTTCTTGATCGGCAGCTCCTGCTTTTTGCCGGACAAGGTGCGCGGGATTTCGTCGACCTGAAAGATCTCGTTGGGAATGAAGCGCGGGCTCAGCGCCACTTTGATGGCGTTGTTGAGCTTGGCTTTGATCGCATCGTCCAACACCGTGCCGGGGCGCAACACCACAAACAGCGGCATGTAGCTTTCTTTGCCCAGGTACTCCAAGTCCACGACCATCGAGTCCATGACTTCGGGCAGGGCTTCGACGGCGCTGTACAGCTCGCTGGTGCCCATGCGCAGGCCATAACGGTTGATGGTGGCGTCGCTGCGGCCAAAGATCACGCAGCCTTCGCCATCACCTTTTGTTTCGGGATTGCCGCTGCCGATGCGCAGCCAGTCGCCATGCCGCCAGACGCCGCCCATGCTGGCCGGGCCGTCGCCGCCACCGGGCTGGCGGCCGTGGCCTGCGGGGTACATCTCAAAATAACTGCTCAGGTAACGGGCGTTCTCTTTGTCACCCCAGAAGAACAGCGGCATCGACGGGATGGGCTGGGTGCAGACCAGCTCGCCCACTTCGCCCTTGACCGGCTCACCGGCTTCGTTCCACGACTCGACCGCCGCGCCCAGCATGCGACATTGCATGACGCCGGGCTCTTGTGGCAGCTCGCGGTGGCCGCCCACAAAGGCGCCCGCAAAGTCGGTGCCACCTGAAATGTTGCACCACCAGATGTCGGTGCCGATTTTTTCAAACTGTGCTGTGCCCCAGCTTTGGGTCTCGGGCGACAAAGGCGAGCCGGTGGTGCCCAAAGCACGCACCCGCGACAGGTCGCCGCAGCGGCCAATGTCCAGATTGGCCTTTTGGCAATTGGCAAAGTAAGCTGCGCCCGCGCCAAAGAAGGTGACTTTTTCTTGCGCCGCCATGCGCCACAAAATGCCCCAGTCGGGCTTGTCTTTGCTGCCACCAGGGTTGCCGTCATAAATCACACAGGTCACGCCATTGAGCAAGCCAGCCACTTGGGCATTCCACATGACCCAGCCAGTAGAGCTGTACCAATGAAAGCGCTCGCCAAAGCTGTTGGGGTGGTAGCTGCAGCCCACGTCGTTGTGCAATATCTTGTTGGCCAGGGCGACGATCACGGTGCCGCCGTGGCCATGCACGATGGGTTTGGGCAGGCCGGTGGTGCCGCTGGAATAGACGATCCACAAGGGGTGATCAAAAGGCAAACTGAGCGGCTCAAAGGCTTGCACCTCGGCATCGTCACGCGCGGTGATGGCCGACATTTGCACGCTGGCTGCCACGTCGCAGCTGGCCAGGTCGAGCGTGCCCAGGTTTTCATGGACGATGACGTGCTGCACGCTGGGCAACGCGTCCTTGAGCTCCTGCACCACGCTCATGCGGTCAAAGTCGCGCCCGCCGTAGCTCACGCCATCCACCGCAATCAACACTTTGGGCTCAATTTGTTTAAAGCGGTCCAGCACGGCGTGGGTGCCCATGTCGGGCGCACAAATGCTCCAGACACCCCCCACGCTGGCCGTGGCCAAAAAAGCCACCATGGCTTCGGGAATGTTGGGCAAATACGCGGCCACCCTGTCGCCCGGCTGCACACCCTGGGCTTGCAGGTGCAAGGCCAAAGCGGCCACTTGGCGGCGCAGCTCGGGCCAACTCATCTCACGGCGCAGGCCTTTTTCGTTGTGGCTGATGACGGCCAGCAACCCCGCCTCATGCGCTGGCTTGACATGCCGCAGCACCTGATGGGCATAGTTGGTTTTGGCACCCGGAAACCACTGCGCCCCGGGCATCACGTTGTTCGCCAGCACAGCGGTGTGCGGGGTGGGCGACACCAACTCAAAGTAGTCCCAAATGCTCTGCCAAAAGGCATTGAGGTCGGTCACAGACCATCGCCACAGGTCGTTGTAGGTGGCAAAACTCAGGCCGCGTTGGTCTCGCAACCAGTTTTGGTACAGCCTGATTTGGGGCAGATAGGGGGCAGTGCCTGAGGGTTGTGTCGCTGTGTTCATGCTGTGCAGCGTAGCAGCGGCCATGCTGCGCTGTCACGCGCAACAACCCTCAAACATGCACCTAGGTGACAGCATCCACCACCGTCATCCCGGGGCCGTTTCGCAGCGGCCCTGGCCCGAGGCTTGTCCCCGAAAGTCACTTTGCCATTGCAGCGTCACCCAGTCGATCTGGATGCGCTCGTTGTCTACCGCCGTCATGACACCGCCCGGCAAAAGCGAAAAACCATACGGCTCAACCCCGTCAATGCGCAATCGGCGAACGGCTTTGCGGTCCCAGTCAATGCGCACCTCACGCACCCAAGTGCTGCGCTGCGGCATGTACACCACGGCGCAGCTCAAGACCACCGAAGACGGTGACGCCCAAGCCGGGCCAAGCGCTGCGAGGGCAAGCCCCAGACCCGTCAGCGTCCGCAGGCCAGCGATGCGTCGGCACCAAGACATGGCAGCTCAGACCGACGCGTCTGGTTTGTCGCTCTGGTTCATGCGCTGGCTTTTCCAGTACACGTCATCGCCACCGTTCATGCGGTTGAGCACGCGGGCCAAGACAAACATCAGGTCAGACAAGCGGTTGAGGTATTGCCGAGGCATTTCGTTGATGGCTTCTTCGTTGCCCAAGGCCACGCAAGCGCGTTCGGCGCGGCGGGCCACGGTGCGGCAAACGTGCGCTTGAGAAGCCCCGCGTGTGCCTGCGGGCAAGATGAACTCTTCGAGCTTGGGCAGCTGCGCGTTGTAAGTGGCCAAGGCCTCGTCGAGCGCGGCCACGGCCTCGGCTTTCAACAGCTCAAAACCAGGAATAGACAACTCACCCCCCAGGTTGAACAACTGGTGCTGCACTTCCACCAATACATCGCGCACGCCCTGCGCCATGTCTTCGCACAGCAACAAGCCGATGTGGGAATTCAATTCGTCCACCTCGCCCATGGCATGCACGCGCAAGCTGTTTTTGGACACACGCTGGTTGTTGCCCAAGCCGGTGGTGCCGTTGTCGCCGGTGCGGGTGGCGATTTGTGTAAGTCGGTTGCCCATGGTGTTGTCCTTTTTGCAGCGCAGATTTTGCGTCCAGATTGTCGAGCAAGACCCCTTTGCTTGTCTGACACCGGACAACAAGCCCCGGGTTTGCGGCGTAAACTGCGTTTTCGCATGTTTGGCGGGGTCTGCTCGCCACCTCAGGAGACTCCCATGAACGCCCCCACACCCGCAGCCCATCTGGCTCCCGAAATCGCCCAACGCGATGTGCCCGAAGCCTTTTTGACCGCCCTGAAAACGCGCTTCAAAGACAACTGTTCCACCGCTTTGGTGGTGCGCGAGCAGCATGGGCGTGACGAGTCGGCCTTCACCCATGTGCCGCCACCCGCCGCCGTGGTGTTTGCCGAATGCACACAAGACGTGGCCGATGCGGTCGCACTGTGCGCCGAATACAAAGTGCCCGTCATTCCATTTGGCGTGGGCTCTTCGCTCGAAGGGCATTTGTTGGCGGTGCAAGGCGGCATCAGCATCGACCTGATGCGCATGAACCAGGTGTTGTCGATCAACGCCGAAGACCTGACGGTGACGGTGCAACCGGGCGTGACGCGCAAACAACTCAATGAAGAGATCAAGTCCACCGGTTTGTTCTTCCCGATTGATCCGGGCGCGGACGCGACCATCGGCGGCATGAGCGCCACGCGGGCCAGCGGCACCAACGCCGTGCGCTACGGCACCATGCGCGAAAACGTGCTGGCCATGGAAGTGGTCACCTCGGCGGGTGAGGTCATCCGCACCGGCACCCGCGCCAAGAAGTCGAGCGCCGGTTACGACCTGACGCGCCTGATGGTGGGCAGCGAAGGCACGCTGGGCGTGATCACCGAAATCACGGTGCGTTTGTACCCTTTGCCCGAGGCCATTTCAGCGGCCATCTGTTCTTTCCCGAGCATCGAAGCGGCCGTGCACACCGTGATCCAGACCATCCAGCTGGGCGTGCCGATTGCCCGTGTGGAGTTGATCGACCACAACACCGTGCGCATGGTCAACGCTTACGCCAAGCTGGGCCTGCGCGAAGAGCCCATGTTGCTCATGGAGTTTCACGGCTCGCCTGCGGGCGTGAAAGAGCAGGCCGAGACCGTGCAAGAGATCGCCAGCGAGTTCGGTGGCAACGCCTTTGAATGGGCGGTCACGCCCGAAGAGCGCACCCGCCTGTGGACAGCGCGGCACAACGCTTACTTTGCTGCCATCCAGAGCAAGCCCGGCTGCCGCGCCATCAGCACCGACACCTGCGTGCCGATCAGCAAGCTGGCCGATTGCCTGCTGGACTCCATCACAGAAACCGACGCCAGCGGCCTGCCCTACTTTTTGGTGGGCCATGTGGGCGACGGCAACTTCCACTTTGGCTACCTGATCGATCCGAACAACCCGCAAGAGTGCGAAACCGCCGAGGCGCTGAACCAGCAGCTGGTGCACCGCGCCCTGCGCCTAGGCGGCACCTGCACCGGCGAACACGGCATTGGTTTGCACAAGATGGATTTTTTGCGCACCGAAACCGGCGAGGGTGCGGTCGACATGATGCGCACCATCAAGCGGGCGCTGGACCCGCACAACATCATGAACCCAGGGAAGATTTTCTCGATGTGATGCGCCCCTAAAGGCTCACAAGCGCTGCAGCAACAACTGCTCGACGCGGTTGCAAAGCTGGACGGGCTCAAACGGTTTGAGCATGACGGTGTTCAGCCCCGCTTGCCGAAAGGTCTCCAGGTCTACCGGGTTGACGTTGGCCGTCAGGCCCATCACCGGCAATGTTCGCCAAGCGTCGTTTTGGCGCAGGCGACGGGTGGCTTCGATGCCGTCCATCTCGGGCATCACCATGTCCATCAGCACCAGGTCCACGCTGGACTGCGCCAGCAAGTCGAGGGCCTGCTGGCCATTCACGGCTTCAAGCACCTGCGCCTTGGGCCAGGCGTTTTTCAGGACCTGCTTGACCAGCAAGCGGTTGATCGGGTGATCGTCCACCACCAAGAAACGCCAAGCCACCTGCGCGGTTTGCGTGGGGCCCAGCGTCTGTTCTGCCTGCAATGAGCGCTCTGGCGATTCGCACGCGGGTAAAGTCAGACGAAACCAGAAACGCGAGCCCTGACCAGGCGCACTTTCAAAACCCATCTCACCGCCCAGCAACTCGACCAACTGACGCGAAATCGCCAAGCCCAAACCATTGCCGCCATAACGGGCCTGGATGTTAGCGTCGGCCTGCGCAAAGCGGCGGAAGATGCGGTCTTGCTGCTCTTTGGGAATACCGATTCCGGTGTCCTGCACCGAAAACAGCACGCCCGGGTTTTCCCATTTCACCCGTAAAACCACCGAACCCTGATGCGTGAACTTGAGGGCATTGCCCAACAGGTTCACCAACACCTGCATCAGGCGGTGACGGTCGGTGCTCACCCAAGTCGGCAAGGCATCGTCTTGCTCGATGCGGTAGTCCAGTGACGTGCCGCGCACGCGCGACAAAAACAACTCAAACGCATGCAAGGCCACATCGCGCAAGACAAAGGTTTCGCGCTGCACCATCAATTGCCCAGCCTGCAATTGCGAATAGTCCAGGATGTCGTTGATCACGGTCATCAGGTGATCGGCCGCACGCCCGGTGTGTTGCAAGGCCTTGACTGCCTCGGGCCGGTCTTGCACACGCGATAGAAGCAAAGCATTGAAGCCCACAATGGCGTTCATGGGGGTGCGCAATTCGTGGCTGACGATGCCAATGAAGTGCTCGCGCATGCGCAGCGCATGCTCCAGCTCAAGGCGCTTGGTTTCCAGCTCTTGCTGGTAGGCCCGGATGACACGCAAGGCATTGACGTACATGCGGTCGTAGATCATGGGCACGACAATCATGACCATCGTCAAAATGCTGTACGTGGTGTAAGCCTGTCCGACTCTGAACTGCTGCACGTCGTACGCTGGCGACCACTGCATGTAGCTGCCCAGCCCCAAGCCGGAAATGACCAGCAACATCACCACGTACCAAGCCGCACCCGCCCGCCAACTGACCATGTAGAGCGGCGTCAAAGGCAAAATCATCAACCATGCGATGTTCCTTGAATAGATGCCGCCCGTGAACCACACCAAAACGATCAGCAAAAGCGTGCCGATCGATGTGCCCAGGTTCACGGCCCACGGCAATGGCAAGCCTTTCTGGAACGCGGCCAACAAGGCCACCAAAAAAACCACCATGATCAGGTACATCCACCGGAACACGGGCAGCGCCGGGTACAAGGAATACCCAAGCAACACCCCAATGATCAGCGCCACAAAAAAGAAGGCGTAGGGCATGCGCCCCGGTCGAAAACGCGAGGGCAGGCAGGCCACCACGCGGTCCGCCAGGTCTCTGAACAGCTTGGGCGTGTTCATGCCAGCAACCCCCGTGCTCGGCGCACATGCGTGCTCACTGCGGCCACTAATTTGGCGGTGTCCATGGGCTTGCTCAGCACGTCGTTCATGCCGGCATCCAGACACTGCTGGCGCTCGTGCGAGAGGGTGTTGGCCGTCAGGGCCAGGATCGGCATGTGCGCGGTCTGCGTCGGAAAGTGGCGCCGGATTTGGCTGGTCAACTGCAAGCCATCCATTTCGGGCATGACCATGTCGATCAGTGCCACGTCGAAGACCTGCACCTCCAAGCAACGCAAAGCCTGAGCGCCCTCCGTGCACTGGGTGATGCTGGCTTTGGGCCAAATTTTCTGCAACTGCAGCCGCGCCACCATCAGGTTGACCGTGTTGTCATCCACCAGCAAGATGCGCAACGGCTCACTGGCCAACAAAGCTGGCACCGGTACCGTGGCAGGACGGTCAGGCAACACGTCTTCCAGAGGCAACTCAAACCAGAACACCGAGCCTTGGCCCAAGCTGCTGCGCACACCAATCTCGCCCCCTTGCAGGGCCACCAGCCGCTCGCAAATGGTCAAGCCCAGCCCTGTGCCGCCAAACGCCCGGTTGGTTTGCACGTCGGCATGTTCGAATTGCCGAAACACATGGGCTTGCTGCTCGGGCGCAATGCCACGACCCGTGTCCTCGACTTCAAAGCGCCAACGCGGCAACGCGGGCATGACCCGCAAAATGACGTGACCTTTGTCCGTGAACTTGATGGCATTGCCCAGCAAATTGCCCAAGATTTGCAACAAACGCTGACGGTCCACACGCACCTGGGCGGGCATGGCCGAATGCAGCAACAGCTCGCAACTCAGCCCTTTTTCTGCGGCCAGCTTGCGAGGCGAGGCAACGGCCTCTTCCAGCAGTTGGCGCAAATCCACGTCTGCGGGCACCAGCTGCAACTGGCCCGCCTGCAATTGCGAGAAATCCAGAATGTCGTTGACCACTTGCAACAGGTGCGTGGTGGAATGGCGGATGTGGTCCACCACCTCGGTGTGCTCGGGCCGATCGGCCAACTCTTGGCGCAAAACGCCATTCAAACCCAGAATGGCATTCATGGGCGTGCGCAACTCGTGGCCCACCGCCGCAGTGAACTCGTCCTTTTGGGCTTGCGCCTGCATCAAGGCGTCATGGATATCGCGCAATTCACGGTTGCGGTTTTCCACATCCCACAGCTGGCTGGCGTGCATATTTTCACCCACGAAAACCCCCAGCATCAGACTACTCAAGGCCAACAAATGGTTGACCAGCGTTTGTACAAAAATGGTGCTCAAATCGTCCGGCAAAGGCGTCGGTCCGCCCGCGTTGGCGGCCACGTACATGCCCAACAAACACAGCAGGTTGATCCCAATCCAGGCAAACGCCGCCCGTGGCCCCAATATCAGCAACACCGGCACAGACAGCACGCCCAACCACTCCATGGCACCCGAGTTCAGGCCCCCGGTGTGCCACGCAATGTGCAGCGCCGAGCCCACGGCCAAGGCGGTGGTCGTGTGCACGATCACCGGATACCACCGTGGAACACCCAAGCCCAACCACATGGACCAGGCCAATGCGGTCACGACCAGGTTGACCCGCGTGTCATAAGCCCCCGCTGGAAACAGCCAATAAAACAGCGAGAGGAGCCCCAGCAAACCCACGTAAATGGACAAAATCAGCCGATGGGTCAGGATCAGGCCCAGAAAACGCTTCTGCTTAGGGCGATGGGAAGCCGTGACGAAAAGCGGCATGGTGGCAGCTCTCAGGTCAACCGCGCAGCTTGTCGATCAGGCCGTTGAGCTCGTCCAGCGAGCCGAACTGGATGCTGAGTTCGCCCATCTCTTCCATCTTGCCCAGACGTTTGACGCGTTTTTTGACACGCACCTCAACTTGCGCCATCAACAGATCAGACAACTCCTCTTCGACCCGGCGCACGTCGCGCGACTTTTCTTTCTTGGGCTTTTGCGTGACCAGGTTGAATTCGGCACCGAGCTTTTTGGCCAGACTTTCGGCCTCGCGCACCGACAGTTTTTTGGCGGCGATTTGGTTGGCTGCGGTGATTTGCGCCGCTTTGTCGAGCGACAGCAAAGCGCGGGCGTGGCCCATGTCCAGGTCGCCCGCCATCAACATGGTCTGCACCGGGTCGGCCAGATTCAACAAACGCAACAGGTTGCTGGCAGCGCTGCGCGAGCGGCCAACCGCTTGGGCCGCCGTTTCGTGAGTGAGCCCAAACTCTTTGATCAGGCGTTGCAAGCCTTGCGCTTCTTCGAGCGGGTTGAGGTCTTCGCGTTGGATGTTCTCGATGAGGGCCATCGCCGCAGCGGCCTCGTTGGGCACATCGCGAACCAAGACCGGAACCGATGTCAGGCCCGCCAACTTGCTGGCCCGAAAACGCCGCTCGCCCGCGATGATCTCGTATTTGCCCGCGTTGTCGCCCTCCGTGAGCTGGCGCACCAGGATCGGCTGCATGATGCCTTGCGCTTTGATGGATTCGGCCAACTCGTACAAAGCGCCCTCGTCCATGCGGGTGCGCGGCTGGTACATGCCGGCCACCATTTGGTCGAGTGGGAGCTGGGTGGACACGCCCGTATCTGCGGTCATGTCGGCCGCAGGGGCGTCCTGCACTTTGGGGCCCAGCAGGGCTTCGAGTCCACGGCCAAGGCCTTTGGGTTTTTTGGTGACCATGGTCAATCCTTCAGTAATGTTTGCAACAGCGCATGGCCCATAGGCCAATCGCCCAGCGATGAATCGGCATTGATGTGGCCGGCAGCGCCCAGATCTACCCAGCGTGCACCCCAGTCTTGGGCCAACCCTTGCGCCCGAGTCAATGTGCAATAAGGGTCATTCTGGCTGCCCACCAGAATGCTTTTGAACGGCAAGGCTTGGCGCACGATGGGCGACCAACCGGGCAAGCGGTTGTTCAGCTCGGGGTCTTCGGTGTCACCCGGCGCCACCAGCAAGGCCCCGCGCACACGGGTTGTGTGCCGGGACACGGTGGCCCAAGCGGCCACCAAAATACAGCCCAAACTGTGCGCCGCAAAAACCACCGGGCCGGGGGCGTCGATCACGGTGTCATCCAAGCGCGCCAACCAATCGCCACGCAAGGGCCGCATCCAGTCGTTTTGCTCGACCACGGCATAACCGTGCAGACGCGCCCATTGCATTTGCCAATGGTCCGCGCCGCTGCCTTGCCAGCCCGGCAGGATCAACACCGTTGCGGGCTGAGCCAATGTGGCGTCAAAGTTCGCAGATGGGGCCAAAACGGTTATCTCTGTGATGTGGAGGCTTGTGGCGGCTCAGAGCGTGGGCGCGCGCCGCACCAGCTCTTGCGCAAAATCGACATAGGCCTGACTGCCTTTGGCCGAGGCGTCAAACACCACGCCGGGCAAGCCATAGCTGGGCGCTTCGGCCAGACGCACGTTGCGCGGAATCACGGTGTCAAAAACCTTGTCGCCAAAATGGGCCTTGAGCTGCTCGCTGACCTGCATTTGCAAGGTGATGCGCGGGTCAAACATGACGCGCAACAGGCCAATGATCTTGAGGTCTTTGTTCAGATTGGCGTGCACCTGCTTGATGGTGTTGACCAAGTCGGTCAGGCCTTCAAGCGCAAAGTACTCGCACTGCATGGGCACGATCACACCATGGGCCGAACACAGGCCATTGAGCGTGAGCATGGACAAAGAAGGCGGGCAATCGATCAGCACAAAGTCGTAATCGGCATCGACCACGGACAAGGCATTTTTGAGGCGCTGGTCGCGGTGCTCCAGCTGCACCAACTCCACCTCGGCCCCGGCCAGCTCACGGTTGGCGCTCAGCACGTCATAACCGCATTTATCGGCCTTGATCACGGCTTCAGCAATGGTGGCTGACTCCAGCAGAACATCGTAAACACTCAACTCAACAGCACGTTTGTCGATGCCCGAGCCCATCGTGGCGTTGCCTTGCGGGTCCAAGTCCACCAACAGCACACGCTGCCCGACTTTGGCCAAACCAGCGGCCAGGTTCACGGTGGTGGTGGTTTTGCCCACCCCGCCTTTTTGGTTTGCAACGCAGAAAATTTTGGCCATGAGGATCTGCCCAGGTTATTTGGAAATGGCCAACTTGATGCCAAAGCCGATGAGAAACACGCCCGCCAATTTCTCCAGCACGCGCCCGATCACGGGGTTCGCGCGCATGCGTTCGGCCAGGTGGTGGGTGAGCAAGGTCATGCCCACGCCGTAAAGCAAGGTCAAGGCCGCAATGGTGGCGGCCATGACGCCAAAGCTGAGCAAACCCAAATGGGTTTGAGGGTCCACGAACAAGGGAAAAAACGCCATGTAAAACACAATCGCTTTCGGGTTGAGCAAGGTGATGGCGAAGGCTTGCTGCAGATACTGACGAGGCCGAATGTTCATCACCGGCGCGTCGCCCGCTTTGGCCGACAGCATCTTCCAGCCCAGCCAGGCCAAGTACGCAGCACCCGACCACTGGATGGCGGCAAATGCGGTCGGGTAAGTGGCCAGCACCGCGGCCACACCAGCCACAGCCAACCACATGAGCACTTGATCACCCACGATCACGCCCAAGGTGGCCATCAAGCCGCCCGCCACGCCGCCCTTGCTGGTCGACGTGATGAGCGCCAAATTGCCAGGGCCGGGAATGGCCAGAAACAACACAATGGCGGCCACGAACGAGCCGTAATCAGAGATACCAAAGAACATCAGCAACTTTCATGGGTAAAAAGGAGGGCCAAGCGATCGCTCATTTGGCAAGCACCATCTTGAGGCCAAAGCCGATCAGGCACAGGCCCGCCAGCTTTTGCAAAAAACCCGAAAACCGGGGATTGGCCCGGATGCGCTCGGCCATGAAATGGGTGACCACGACCACACCCAAGCAATAGGTAAAGCCCAGTGCCGCAATCGTCAGGGCCATCACCGCAAAGGTGATCCAGCCTTGGTGATTCACCGGGTCAATGAACTGCGGAAAGAACGCGAAATAAAACATGATCGCCTTGGGGTTGAGCAAGGTGATGAACATGGTTTCACGAAAGTAATGCCCGGGGGTGATCTGGATGCTGGGGCCCTCACCCGCTTTGGCCGTGATCATTTTGTAACCCAACCAGGCCAGATACGCAGCGCCCAACCACTGCAAAACCAGGAACAACGTCGGGAAGGTTTTGAGCACCGCCGCCACACCCGCCACCGTGAGCCACAACAAAATCTGATCACCCACAAGCAAGCCCAACACCGAGGCCAAACCGCCCGACAAACCACCTTTGCTGGCCGAACTGATCAAGGCCAAGTTACCGGGGCCAGGCAAGAACAAAAGCAAGACAAAAGCTGCGGCAAATGCACCGTAATCCGAGATGCCAAACATGGGTTTTCTTTAAAGGGAATGGGCTGAGTGTAAGTGATGCCCGACCGGCCACACCCAAGGC
>JAGNWH010000010.1:0-39140 GCA_017986055.1 Limnohabitans sp.
AAAACACCTTGAACTGGCTCCAAAAATTGCCGGGCTTTACCCGCTCAGCCCCAGGCCTGGAATGGTCGCTTTGGAAAAAGCTGCCCTGGATTGGGCTGTTGGGCACGGCCTTGCCCATGGCGTTGGTCGGCATGGCTTACCTCTGGGCACCCGATCCACCCACCCCGGCATCTGAGCGCGAACTGAGCCAATGGCTTTACATCGCCATCGGTGTGCTTGTGCTGCACTGGACTTTGGTGCTGACAACAGGCATCGGTTGTGTGATCGTGATGCTGATGAAGGGGCCCGCCTTTGTGGCCGATGGTTTTGAGGTGCAGCACAGCGACCACCCCGGCAGCCCGCCCCCACCACCTGTTGAAAACCCACAAGGCACACACTGACATGAACACACGCGCTTGCGATGTTTTGAGTGCTGCCGACGTGTCCGGCATCATCGCCATGGCTTGGTCCGACGACACGCCGTTTGAGGCCATTGAGCAGCAGTTTGGTTTGAGCGAAGCAGAGGTCATTGCGTTGATGCGTGACCAGCTGAAAACCCGCTCGTTCAGGGTTTGGCGCATCCGGGTGCGCGGACGTGCGGCCAAGCACGGAGGCCGTAACAAGATGGACTTGCAGTCGCAAATGCACCCATCTAACTCAACGGTGCAGTCATTGGCACTGAATGATTCCCAAGAAGACTTTCCTGTGCCAAGCTTTTCGCTCACCCAAGCCTCACTGCAGTGAAGATGCGGTGAAAGCGCAACACCGCGGCTTCGGCAAAAAACCCTGCCTCAAGATCCCAAATAAGTGCCCCCGTTGACATGCAGCACTTGGCCTGTCACAAAACGGGCTTGTGGGCTGGCCAGCCAGGCCACCGAGTCAGCCACCTCTTCGGCCGTCCCGCGTCTGCCCAGCAATGGCGTGTGCTTTTTGTGGTGCTGAGGTTGGGCTGAAACACTGCTGCCGTGTCGCACGGTGTCGATCATGCCGGGTGACACGCAGTTCACCGTCACTTGATGAGCAGCAAGGTCATGGGCCAAAGCACGGGTCAAGCCCACCAGCCCGGCTTTGGCTGTGACCACATGCACACGGTTTTCGGCCCCCGTGTGCGCAGTCAGTCCACCGATGTTCACGACGGCACCGTCTGGTGCATTTTGTAAGTGTGGCAAGGCCGCTTGGGTGCAGTGAAAGGCGCCGTCCAAAACCACGGCCAAGGTGCTGCGCCAATCTGCACTGCTCATGTCGGCCAAGGTGGCTTCTTTGCGAATGGCAGCGTTGTTCACCAACACATCGATACGCCCGAAGCGCGCCACTATTTGGGCCACCATGAGCTGCACCGCACGGGCATCGGTGACATCGGCCACACACAACAGCGCAGGAACACCCAATGCTGACAGCTCATCGACCACCGCTTGCCCTTCGGCTACGGAGCTGCGCACGTTGACGGCAACAGCCAACCCATCCCGAGCCAAGGCCAAAGCGATGGCGCGACCAATGTTGCGACCGGCCCCTGTTACCAAGGCAACGCGACGGGTTTCAGTTTGAGTGTTGGCGCTCATTGCGCCCCCGAGGCAGCCAAGGCCGAGAAAGACAAGGAACCACCCAACAAGGCTGCATTGACCGTGTCCAAAAGTGCCTGCGTTTGCGCAGCGTCCAAACCACCGTGACTGCAGTTGGCTCGGAATTTCTGTTCCAGATCGGCGTCACTCAAGGGGTGGGCTGCACCGCCTTTGAAGAAGGCTTGACGCTCTTCCAGCACACGGCCGTCTTTCAGATGCACGCGCACATGCCCTGTGAATTGATGGGGATAAGGATTGGTCGGGTCCACGACGTAGCGAACTTTGGACGCGAGCGAGCGCAAATCATCGCGCTGAACCGTGGCCTCGGTGTAGGCCGACAAGCCCGCATCGTCCAACAATAGCCCTGCCGCAATGGCATAAGGAATGCTGAACTTGGCCGCATAAGCGTTGGGCGGCGACGCCTTGAGCGCAAGAGGCTCCCACAACCGATGCACGATGCCCTCTGCGGTTTCGCACTCAATACTTTGAATCTGATCAGCCGTCACGCTCTGCTTGCGCAATGCGCGCGCACAGTCGATGTAGGGATGCGCCATGGTGCCGCAAGCGTAGGGCTTGAAGGCAATTGTGGTCCAGACCCACCGCTCCCCAAAACCAGCCAGCATGGCTTCAAAGTCACCGTCCAGCGTGTTGGCAAAACCATGGAACAAACCGTGCGTGCCCTCAAATACAGTGGCAGGCCCCACAAATCCGGCTTGCGCCAAGCGCACCGCGCGGTACGCTGACTGGGCTGCCCACCCGGGATGCATGCGCTTCGTCCATGAGCCGTCGGCCAAATATTCGATGATGCCTGCAGCCATGCTGCCGGCCAAACCAAACGCGTTGACCATTTGAGCTTCGGTCAGTTTCATGGCGGTCCCCATGCCCGCCACGGCGCCGATGACCCCAAAAATAGCCGTCGGATGGAACCCCGCTTTGTGCACACGGGTAGGCGCCACAGCACACAGGCGACAAGTGACCTCTACACCCATAGCGATACCGCGCAAAAGCGCATCGCCATGAAGTGCGTGGCGCTGCGCGACCGCCAACAAAGCTGGCACGATGACCGCACCGGCATGAACCGGGCCCCCTTCGTAGGTGTCGTCAAAATCTTCACCATGGGCGGCGATGCCGTTGACAAAAGCAGCGGCTTCGACCCCGTAACCCTCCGTAAAACCGAACACAGTGCAAGGACCGGGCTGCTCCACTGCCGCCAATGCAGCCAGTACATAGTTTTCATGGCGTGCCGCCATGCAAATGCCGGCCACATCCATCAACAAACGCCGTGCCACGGGCAACGCCGAGGGATCTAATTCGGGCTTGGACAAGGCCATGGCCCTGGCCAGTCTTGTGGCAACCGATGTGCCAGAAAGGCTTGCTTGACTCATTTCTTCGACTTTCTCTCAGTGAATTCTTTGATGCCGGTGTAAAGCGCCAAGACCAAAGACAAGACCAACAATCCCGCAGAGACCCAGTCCGTCATAAAGATACTGTGATCTCCCCCCGAAATCAGCAAACTTCTGCGGTAATTTGACTCGACCATATAGCCCAGCACCAATCCCAAAACCATGGGCAACACAGGGATGCGCAACAAGCGCATGCCATAACCCAAGACCCCGACAAGCAAGGTCATGGCGATGTCAAAAACACTTTGGTGCAGCGCGTAAACACCGGTCATGACCAAGGCCAAAATGCCGGCAATCAGGTAGGGCTTGGGACGGTTCACCAGCCAAATACAAGGATTGAGAATGACCAAACCGATCAAGAGCATCGCGATGTTGGCGACGAACAAGCCCCCATACAGGCCATAGACCACATCAGGGGCTTTGGTGAACAACATGGGGCCTGGCTGCAAACCATGGATAAGGAAGCCCCCCATCAAGATGGCGGCCGAATTGGAGCCCGGAATGCCCAAACTGAGCAAGGGCACCAGCGCCGTGGCAGTCACCACGTTGTTGGCGGCCTCGGGTGCCGCCACCCCCTCAGGCGATCCATGACCATATTCTTCGGGATGCTGGGACCAGCGCTTGCTTTCTGAATAAGCCATAAAGGCAGCAACCGTTCCCCCCGCGCCTGGGGTCACCCCCTCAAACGTGCCCACAGCAGCGCCGATGGCCTGAGGCCTGAACAAGCGCTTGGTCATGGCCCAATCGGGCAATTTCAAACGAGACGAAATTTTGTCGGCCTTGGCCCATGCAGGCTCACCAATTTGCACCAACATTTCAGTGACGGCAAACAAGCCCACCATGATGATGATGGGTTTCACACCGTCCAGCAGATCGGAAGAACCAAAAGTGAAACGAGACACCCCAGAGACTGGATCACTGCCAATGAAGGCGATCATGAGACCCAAGCAAGCGGCAATCAAACCCTTGAGCAAGGTGCCACCAGATAAGCTGGCGATGACAGAAAGCCCCAAAATACCCAAAGAAAAATAAGCAGCGGGTGTGAACGCCAGTGCCACTTTGGCCAGACTTTCTGTAGCAAGCACCAAGACCACCAGTCCAAAGAGCCCCCCCACCAAGCCAGACATCAGTGAAATGCCGAGCGCCTCACCCGCCTTGCCTTGCCTGGCCATTTCATAACCATCAATGACCGTGGCCGATGCGGAATTGGTGCCAGGCGTTCGAATCAAAATAGCGGGGATAGAACCGCCGTATTCAGCACCAACATAAACGCTGGCCAACAGAACGATGGCAATGGTCGGCGACATACCGACGGTGAACGGCAGCAACAAAGCCATGGCAATCGAAGGAGAGATGCCAGGCAATGCGCCCCCCAAAATACCCCACAAGACACCCCCAAATGCCGCGGCGATGACCCACAACCAAGCATAGCCACTGAGCGATTGCAATAACGCGTCCATACATCAACCTGCAAAAAACGCGGCCCAAATGCCCGTTGGCATTTTGACTTTGAGCGCGTAGTCAAACAAAAACCACAGCAACGGACCTGTGAGCAAAACAAAACCCAACAGCACTTTGGATTCACGTCCACCCGCGAACCAAGCCACTGCAGCCGAAAGCAGACCAATGGCCACCACGTAACCAAGCCATGGCAGCAGGATCAAATAAATGGCCAGGATCAAGAGCAAGCCCAAGGCCAATCGGTGCGGGTTTTGGGGCGCATCTTCATCCGCAGCCTCATCTGGTTCCGCCAGCAAAGCGGGTGCCTGCTTTTGCTTGAACGCTTTGACCAGCAACAAAACCGAAGCCAGCGCCATCAGCCAACCAATTGACATCGGAACGCCTGAGGCGCCAACCTCGTCAGCCAACAAACTGTCCTCAATGCCACTGGCAAAGCGAATGTAAGCCAGGGAAAAAACCAAACCCACTGTGCCAGTGATCAGGTTGGAATGGCGCTCACTGATGCTCATTTCAACAGTCCCAGCTCTTTGAACGAAGCCACAGTTTCAGCAGCGACATCTGCCGTGAATTTGCGTGCAGCCTCACGGCCTAGCACCATGGGCGTCAGGTTCTCGCGTGTGTACTCGGCTTTGTATGCGGGTAACTCCATGACCTTGCGGGCAGCATCTTCCCAGGCTTTGGCCACACTGTCTGGCACGCCCTTGGGGCCAGCCAGTCCACGGAATTTCCGCACCACCACGTTGAAGCCTTGTTCTTTGGCCGTTGGCAACTGGGGCAAACCTTGCAAGCGGGTTTCGGACAAAGTGGCTAACAAGCGGATCTTCCCGGCTTCAAGCTGACCTTGCAATTCCTGCATTTCGCCAATGCCCAAGTCATAGGTGCCATTGAGCACACCGATCATTTGGTCTGCGCCGCCTTCATGACTGACGATCGGAACTTTCACGCCCGCTGCGCGCGAAAGACGCTCCATAGCGATGCGCTCCAGCGAGGCCGGATTGGACGCGCCCCAGCGGGATTTACCTGGATTGGATTTGGCAAAAGCGATCACATCGGCCAGTGTCTTGTGCGGCGAATCTGCGCGGGTGTAAATCAACTCGGGGTCCAAAAAGACGATCAGCATGGGGTCCAAACCGTCATAACCGACGGGTGGCTTAGACAACAAAGTGGTCTGTATATAGGTGGGCGTAGTCCCGTAAAAAATGGACCCGTCTGGAGCCCCTTTGGCAACAGCCGCCACTGCAGTTGCGCCACTGCCACCGCGAATGTTTTCCACCGAAAAACTGGTCTTCATCACGCCACTCAACTGTTTGGAAAAGTCACGCAAAAAAACATCGGTCCCGCCACCAGGGCTGGAATGGGTGACCAATGAAACACGCGAAACGGGGTAAGGAGCTGGTTGGGCGTGAGTCAAGCTGCTGACCGCCAACAAGACGCTGAGGCCGGTGAAAAAATGTTTGATTTTCATGTTTTGTCTCCAAAATGATTTGATCTGTTCAGGACATTCTTTGATGCCCTTTTCTCTTCTTTCATTTTTATCGTATACGAAAATGCAGGCCTGTCAACATTGCTAAAAACCCGAATAGATTGCCTTTGTGCCCTCGAAATACACATGGCGCGCTCTGAGATCGGCCGTCACGATAGGGAATTCCCGATGACAAGCAAACGGGTATTTCGTATACGATAAAACCATTCGCATCCGACAAGACCCTTTTTTCAAACCATCGCATGCTCCCCTGGCTTTCAGAAAACCCGGCTGTTCAGCCGCATGACGCGCACACCACCTCTTTGGCGAAGTTGGTGCGCGACGACGTGTTGGCCGGCATTCTCAATGGCAGCTTGACGCCGGGCCAACGCATCAACGAGCCCGATGTGGCCGCGCGGCTGAATGTTTCTCGCGTGCCCGTTCGAGAAGCACTGAGAGAACTCGAAAGCTCTGGCGTGGTGATTTCACGCAAACACTCTGGTGTGTTCGTTCGCCAATTGGGCATGGTCGAGGTGCGCGATCTGTACCAACTGCGGGCCCTGCTGGATGGTTTTGCCGGACGCACCGCCGCGCAGCTGCCCAAAAAAGAGCGTGACGGCTTGGTCAAGTTTTTGGTCAACAGCACCAGCAGCATGAAAGAGGCGCTGAAAAGCAGCGATGCCAACCGCTATTACGCTGAAAACCTGCGTTTTCACTGGGCCATCGTGGAGGCCGCTGGCAATTTGCAAATGGCCGAAATCTACCGGGGCATCGTGCAAAAACTCCACATTTCGCGCCTGAAAAATCTTTCCGGCAACAGCGGCAGAAAGGCATCTATTGCCGAGCACCAAACCATTGTTCGGTCTTTGCGGCAAGGCGACTTTGCGCAGACCGAGTTACTGATGGCGCGTCACGTCAACGACGCTTTTGTTCGACTCGAAGAAACATCCCAATTGGAGACCACCCCATGAAACGCCGCAACCTGCTTCAAGCTGCCTCGGCCCTGAGCCTGCTTCCTACTTTGGGCCACGCCCAAGCGGCCTATCCCAACAAGCCGATCCGCTACATCGTGCCGGTCGTGGCCGGTGGTGGCAGTGACATGGTGGGCCGCACCGTCACCGAGCGTTGGGGCGCTTTGCTCAAACAGACTTTCATTGTGGACAACCAAGCGGGTGGTGGCGGCGTCATCGCCTGCCAGGCAGCAGCCCGCGCGGCACCCGATGGCTACACCCTGCTGCAAGGCTATGTCGCCACCCATGGCACCAGCCCTGCCACACGCAAAGTGCCTTATGACCCGATCAAGGATCACACACCCATCGGCATGATCGGCGCCACCCCCAATGTGTTGGTGGTCAACGCCTCACTGCCTGTGCGCAACCTGCAGGAATTCGTGGCTTACGTCAAAGCCAATCCCGGACGTCTGAGCTATGGCTCAGCGGGTCAAGGCTCGCTGACTCACTTGACGATGGAACTGTTCAAGCAACAAATCAACTCCTTCATGGTGCACATTCCCTACCGGGGCGTGGCATTGGCCTTCACCGACCTGATTGGGGGCCAGACACAGGCCATGTTCCCCGGCTTGGCGGCGGCCGTGCCCCACATGAAATCGGGTCGCGTGCGTGCACTGGCGGTCACGGGTCCCAATCGCCACCCTCAATACAAAGACATCCCCACGCTCGACGAATCGGGCTTCAAGGGCTTTGACGCTCAGCAGTGGTATGGCGTGGTCGGCCCCGCCGGCATGCCCGCACCCATCGTCAAGCAACTCAACGACACCTTGGCCACGGTGCTCAAAAGCCCAGATTTGCGCGACAAACTCTCGATTGAAGCCATCGAACCCATTACCATGTCACCCGAACAATTCGGCACCTTCATCAAAGCCGAAATTGGTCGTTGGTCCGCCATCGCCAAAGCCCGCAACATCCAACTCGACAACTGAACACCATGGCACGCAATACCCAAGTCACCGCTGATCACAACGCCCCTGCAGTCACCCAAATTCTGGCCAAATTTGTGGCCACACACCCCTCTAAGGGCTGGAGCGACGAGGTCGATTTAGAAGCACACCGCACCTTCATGAACTGGCTCGGATGTGCCGTGGGCGCTACCGGCCACGAGGCGGCAGACGCCGCGTTGGCCGCCGTGCAAGTGCTGCAACCCGCTGCGCAGGCCAGCGTACTGGGCCGCGCCACCAAGGTGGACATGGCCAGCGCTGCATTGCTCAACGGCATCACATCGCACACTTTTGATTTTGACGACACCCACCTCAAAACCATCATCCATCCAGCAGGACCTGTGGCCTCGGCCATTTTGGCTTTGGCTGAACACCAGAATTACAGTGGCCGCGAAGTGATCGACGCGCTGGTCATCGGCATCGACGTGGCTTGCCGTGTGGGCAACGCCATGTACCCCGACCACTACGACCGGGGCTGGCACATCACCGGTTCCACGGGCACCTTGGGTGCAGCCGCTGCCTGCGCACGCCTGCTCAAACTCAATGAACAGCAAACCGCCATGGCTTTGGGCATCGCGGCTTCGCAGCCCATCGGCATGCGCGAGCAGTTCGGCACCATGACCAAACCCTTCCACCCTGGTGCTGCGGCGCGTGCAGGCCTGATGTCGGCACTCATGGCTCAGCAAGGTTTCACGGCCAGCCCCAAAGCGCTTGAAGCGCCGCGCGGCATGATGCAAACCGTTTCCATCAAGAACGACTGGCGCGAAATCACGCACGAGCTGGGTGAACGGTTTGAAATTTCGTTCAACAGCTACAAGCCTTTTGCCTGCGGCATCGTGATTCACCCCAGCATCGACGCTTGCGCCCAATTGCGGGCCAAGGGCGTGCGCCCAGAACAAGTGCAGCGCATTGACCTGCGCGTGCACTCCTTGGTGTTGGAACTCACTGGCAAAAAAGAACCTGTCGATGGTCTGCAAGCCAAATTCAGCGTCTACCACGGTTGCGCTGCGGGCTTGACCTTTGGTTTCGCCGCCGAAGAAGAGTTCTCTGACCACATCGTGACCCGCGACGACATGGTGGCCTTGCGACGCAAAGTGGTGGCAACAGTTGACGACTCCATCGACGAAGCGAGCGCCGATGTGACGGCCACCTTGACCGATGGCAGCACAGTGCACGTGTTTGTGGAGCACGCCATCGGCTCGCTGCAAAACCCCATGACACAAGCGCTGCTCGAGGGCAAGTTCCATGGGCTGAGCGATCCGGTTTTGGGACAAGAACAAACCACTGCGCTGATCAACGCCTGCTGGGCGATTGGCAACGCGGCGAATGTGCAGTCCATCGTCCAATTGGCTACGCCCAAAGCCCCATGACCACATCGGCCTGCACGCATTCAACACCGCGCCCACGCATTGCTTTGCTGGGGGATAGCGAGCAGGCCCTTCGCCGTTTGGGTGACTGGCAGACCGTCGATGCGGCAGCTGACGTGACCGTGCACCCTTACCCCTTGAAGGGTCCTGCGCTGGTGCAGGCCATTCAAGACGCTGACGTGGTGGTCTTGGTGCGCGATCGCACGCCCTTTTCAGCGGAGCTGCTGGCCCAACTGCCCCGCCTGAAATACCTGATTTTCACAGGCACCCGCAACACCACACTCGATCTGGAAGCACTGGCAGCACGCCAGATTCCTGTCAGCCACACCGAGTGGGGCCCCTCCAAAGACAGCACCTGCGAGATGACATGGGCCTTGATTTTGGCGGCCCGGCGGCAACTGCTGGCGCAAGCAGCTGTTTTGCGTGCGGGCCAATGGCGCAGCACTCGCCCCGAACCACTGGCACACGTGCTGAAAGGCCAAACACTGGGCTTGGTGGGACTGGGCGAAATTGGCGCGCGGGTGGCCAAAATTGGTTTGGCCTTTGGCATGAATGTGCTGACCTGGAGCCCCAACATGACACCTGAGCGTGCCGCCGTGCACGGCGTGCAGTCGGTTGGCCTGGATCATTTGCTGCAAGCATCGCATGTGGTCAGCCTCCACTTGGTTCCGTCTGAGAAGACACGGCACCTGCTGAACGCCGAGCGCCTGGCCCAAATGCGGCCCGACAGCCTGCTGGTCAATACATCACGCTCTGCACTGATCGACAGCGAAGCTTTGGTGCAGGCCCTGAAGCAAGGCCGTCCCGGCTTGGCCGCATTGGACGTGTTTGACACTGAGCCTTTACCCGCCGATTCACCTCTGCGCGACCTGCCCAACGCGCTGCTGACGCCCCACCTGGGCTTTGTGGCCGAACCGGTCTTCCAGCGCTTTGCCGATGGCGTGATCGCCCACCTGCAAACTTGGCTGAACGCACGCGCATCCGCCAACATTTAAGTTCATTCGCGCTCAGGCCCTTTTTTGAACCACAAGTGCCTTGGCCGCATCAAGCGGATGGCACTTTTGCAAATGCCCTTGCACATGCATTTGCGGGGCTGTTGCAGCCTCGCTGACTGGCGCGTTTTCAAACCCCGAAGGCGCAGGCAACATGCCCTGCAGCACCGTCAATACATTCTGCAAACGCGGGTCACTGGTGTGTGCATCGTCGGTGGTGTCGTTGATGCAAAAGAAATCAAGGGCACCGAACTCGGCCACCAAGGCTTGCAACTGCGCGTTTTGATCGGCTTCGCCCGTAGAGACATAACGGTGGCGGTAAGGCCGGACGCTGGCCACGCCATGCGCCAAAGCCCAGCGCAACACAAAGTCGGACACGATGGTGGGCTTGTCCCAGCTGCGAAACACGGTCGAGCGCACAGCGGCAAACAACTCGGGCGCGGTGTCCTCCAGCTCCAGCAAAATCGACTTCAGCATGGGCCGAGGCGAATGCGCAAAGGTGCGGAAGGTGCTTTGGTACAAAGGGTCTTGCTCGCGCAGCGCGGGAGCGCCCAAGCGGGCATTGTCGGTGAGCCACTGGATGGACAGGCGACACGCATTTTCGAGCGAAGTGGCATCCATGCGCATGGCTTCGTCAGTGACTTCGGGGTCGTCGGACCACGTCACATGAAAGCCCCCGGGGCGGAACCAGTCTGCCACCGTCACCGGGGCACCAAAGAACACATCGTCGTTGAGGTAGAAGTAGCGCTCGGACAAACCGGGGATGTGGTGAATCCAGGACTCGATGTGCCCCGAATCAAAGGTGGGCAAAGACGCCTCGGGCATCAGGTCGCGGTGGTCGACCAAGGTCAGCCGGTCCGATGAGCGCAGCCAGTCGGGGGCCTGGGCGTCGGTGACGATGTACACGTGCCCGTGATTGGGGAAGAACTTTTCCAACGCACGCAGGCTGTAACGCAACTCGTGGTTGTCCCGAAAACGCCCTTCCACATTGCTGTAGCGGGCCATGGCGGCGCTGGAATCGCTGGGGAGTTGCTGCAGGGCCGCTTGGCGTTTGGCGCGCCAGTTCGAATCGTTCCCGTCAACCCACAAGTAAACGATGTCGATGGGCGAATCGTGGAGCATGTCTGCGTTGGATTTTTTGTAGGCGCTGAGTCTAGCAGCGCAGAGGCGTCAGCGTTTCCAATACCCGCCCTGACGTGAGGGCCACTGGATAAGTGACCCTTGCGCGGCCAACGACCAGCCAATTTGGGTCCTTACAAAGCTTGCACCTGCACGCTTTGCGTGAGCAAGGGACGACACAGAATTTTGTAGCCATCGGCGTCAAATCCTGCGGCCACGGTGCTCAGGCGTCGGGCCTCTTCGACCGTGGCTGCGCTGCCCAAATAGCACCAGTGGTTGACCACATGGATTTGCACCAGGTCGGCATCGCGCTCAACCAGGCCCACCGCGCCACCGAAGGGCCAGCATGCCACGCGCAGCGCCAGCAAGCTGCTGAACAGCCGCTCACGGTGCACTTCGGGGCTTTCGTCGCCCCGGCACACGCCCGCGCATTGGCGGATCGCGGCCCTGAAACAGGCTTTGCCGGGGGACAGCTTTTCAAGGCCCAAAGGGCCATAGCAAAGTTTGTGCTGGTCGGCAATGGCCCGCAGCGCATCGAGTGCGGCGTGGCGACTGGCAAACAAGCCGTGCAAATCGGGCTGGGTGGCGAAGTCAATGTCTCGGGCATAGACCACTTGCGGCACGCCGCCCACCATTTGCAGACTGCACAGTTGTTGGTTACGGCGCAGTTTTTGGTTGAACAGCGGATGTTGGGCCTTGATCATTTGCGCTTCGAGCAGCAGCGCCCCGATCTCGCCCGCCGTGCGGATGTGGCTGATGCGCTGGGTTTGGCGCAGCATGCGGGCCTCATCGGCCGTACGCAGGTGCGACAGCAGCCGGGCCCGGATGTTGATGCTCTTGCCGATGTAAAGCGGCAAGTCACCTTCTTGACCATGAAAGGTATAGACGCCCGCACCGGTGGGGGCGTCTTCGATGGCTTGGCGCAGGTGCTGCGGGTATTCGAAGACGCTGCTGTCTTCAAAGTCGGCGCGACGGCGGCGGCGCGCAGAGTCCATCAGCCTGGGCGCACCATCTTGCAGCTGCTGGGCAACTGGGCCTGCTCGGCCTTGAGCTGGCGCACCACCTTGAAGCCGTAGCCCGAGCCCTCCACATCAAAAGGCACCCCCGCAGCACCCTGGCGTTGCATCACACCCACCACCAAGGGTTGCTGGAACTGGTGATCTTCGGCGCGCATGAAGCCGGTTTGCCCGGCCATGCTGACGCGGGCTTTTTCAAGGGCCAGCGCCACCGCCATGGGCTCGGTGCTGCCCGCTTTTTCGACCGCTTGAGCCAGGGCCTCGACCATGAGTTGCATGCGCACATGCACGTAATCTTCGGATGGCTTAGTGAAACGCTGGCGGAACGATTGGTAAAACGCCTCACTGGCCTTGCCCGGCACATTGGGCAGCCAGTCGGCCACCGCGATCACGCGGTCCAAGCCCGCATCACCCAAGGCCGCAGGGGCCCCCAGCGCGTTGCCATAAAAGGTGTAGAACTTGCCTTCATAACCGGCCTCGCGGGCCGACTTGACCAAGAGCGTCAGGTCATTGCCCCAGTTGCCGGTGATGACGGCTTGGGCGCCGCTGGCCTTGATTTTGGCGGCGTAAGGCAAAAAGTCTTTCACGCGGCCCATCGGGTGCAGCTCGTCGCCCACCACCTTCACATCGGGGCGTTTGTCGGCCAGTTGGCGCTTGGCTTCGCGCAGCACGGCCTGGCCAAAGCTGTAATCTTGGCCAATCAGGTACACCGACTGGACTTTTTTGTCTTCGCGCAAGACTTGCATCAACGCGGTCATGCGCATGTCGGCGTGGGCGTCAAAACGGAAATGCCAAAAGCTGCACTTTTCGTTCGTCAAGATCGGATCGACCGCCGAGTAGTTCAAAAACAGCACGCGCTTGGCCGGTTCGCGTTCGTTGTGTTTGTTGATGGCGTCGATCAAGGCCGCGGCATTGGCCGAGGAGTTGCCTTGCAACACCACCTGCGCCCCATCGTCGATGGCCGACTTCAGCGCCGACAAAGCTTCTTCGCTTTGGCCTTTGCTGTCGTAGCGCTCCAGCACCATGGGCAGCAGGCCTTGCGGGGTTTTGACGCCACCGCGTGCGTTGACCCGCTCCACCGCCCAAGCGATGTTGCGCACCACGGCCTCCCCCGTGTTGCCAAAAGGACCGCTCAGGCCTTCGATCAAGGCGAGTTTGATGGGGGCTGGCGATTGCGCCCAAGCGGGTGCCAAGCAAAGGACGGCGGCCAAGGAAACGAGGGCAAGGCGAGAAGACGCGAGGGAGAAACGCATATTAAAAACAGAACCCGCCGCAAGGCCGAGTGGTACTTAAAAAGGGCGCAGTGTAACGGGTCAGACTTGGCCCATCCAACTTGCCCAGCGTTGCCCAAGGTTTTGCCCAAGGTCTTGCACTTGGCGTGCAAATGGGCGGTGTTGCAAAGCGCGTGAAACTCGGACGTTGACTCAAGCCAGCTCGTGCAGTGGCCAGCGCGGCTTGACGTCAAAGCTGTAACGGGCCTCGGCTTGCTGCGCACCGGCTTGCAAGCGCATGGCCGCTGCCATGGCGATCATGGCGCCGTTGTCGGTGCACAGGTGAAGCTCTGGGTAATGCACGCGCACCTGGGCTTTGGCACAGGCGGCGTTCAGTTGCGCCCGCAGTTCGCGGTTGGCCCCCACGCCACCGGCCACCACCAAGCGTTTCATGCCGCTGGTTTTGAGGGCGGTCATGGATTTTTTGACCAGCACTTCCACAATCGCCGCTTGCGTGGATGCGGCCAAGTCGGCCCGCTCGGTGGTGCCCTCGGTGTGGGCAGCAGGGCCGATTTTTTGGCTTTGCGTGAGCACAGCGGTCTTGAGGCCCGCAAATGAAAAATCCAGATCGCCACTGTGCAGCAGCGGGCGCGGGAGTTTGTAGGCCGCCGGGTTGCCCTGCTCGGCCAAGCGCGACAACCCCGGGCCGCCGGGGTACGGCAACCCCATGAGCTTGGCCGATTTGTCAAAGGCCTCGCCCGCGGCATCGTCAATGGTTTCACCCAAGAGCTCGTAGCGGCCCACACCATCGACCCGCATCAATTGCGTGTGACCGCCCGACACCAGCAAGGCGATGAAGGGGAATTCGGGCGGGTCGGCACTCAAAAACGGCGAGAGCAAATGCCCTTCGAGGTGGTGCACACCCAGCACCGGCTTGCCCAAAGACGCGGCCAGTGCGCAGGCCACACCCGAGCCCACCAACAGCGCCCCGGCCAAGCCCGGACCGCGTGTGTAGGCCACCACATCGATGTCGGCCAAAGTTGCGCCCGCTTCGGTCAAGACTTGGCGCGTGAGCGGCAGCACGCGGCGGATGTGGTCGCGGCTGGCCAGCTCGGGCACCACACCGCCATAGGCCTGGTGCATGTCGATCTGGCTGTAAAGCGCATGAGACAACAGGCGCGGCAAGGCCTCGCCCGTGGTCTGCACCAGGGCCACACCGGTCTCGTCGCAGGATGATTCGATACCCAAAATTCGCATAACAGGTAGTTTAAGCGGGGCACGGGCGCTGGCCCTGCCCTTGGCCATAATCTTGGCAAGAGCGACTGCACCGTCGCGAAATTCCGCAGTCGATCGCAACAAGAGCGTCGCGGCCACAACCCTCTGCATTTCAAAGCCCACACCATGACCACACTCCGACTGATTTCCTCCATGGCCACAAAACCGCTGCTGGCCGATCTGGTGGCGCTGTACAAGGCACAAATGCCTGATGTGCAGGTGCTCGTTGAGTCGGTGGGGGGGGTGGACGCGGCCAAGCGCGTGCAAGCGGGCGAAGCCTTTGACGGTGTGGTGTTGGCCAGCGACGCCATCGACAAGCTGATCGCCAGCGGCCATGTGCTGGTGGGCAGCCGTGCCGACCTGGTGCGCTCGGGCGTGGCGGTGGCCGTGCCGGCGGGGCAGCCCGTGCCCGACATCTCGACCGAGGCCGCGCTCAAGGCCGCCGTGTTGGCCGCGCCCACGCTGGGCTATTCGACAGGTCCCAGCGGCGTGCAACTGGCCAAACAGTTTGAGGCCTGGGGCATCGCCGAAACCATCGCACCCCGCACGGTGCAAGCCAAACCCGGCGTGCCGGTAGGCTCGCTGGTGGCCCAAGGCCAAGTGGCGCTGGGCTTTCAACAGCTGAGTGAAATGCTGGGCGTGCCAGGCATCACCATCGTGGGCGGCCTGCCCCCAGCGGTGGAGATCATCACCACGTTTTCTGGCAGCGTGGCCAACACCTGCGCCCAACAAGACGCCATGCGTGCGCTGCTGGCCTTTTGGCAGTCGGCTGCGTGCGATGCGCTCAAACGCCAGCACGGCATGGCCCCGGCCTGAAATTGGGAGCTCCGGCGCGCTTCTTGCATGACACCAGCATGCAAGAAGCCTTGAGAATCGTCGTCATCATCTCCGACCCCGCCCTGGTGGCCGAGGGCGATGAGCAGGCGCAAGCCACTGAGGAGCGCTCGCGGTTGTTGCGCATTGGCCTGCTCGAAGCGGGCTACAACCTGGTGGCCACCCTGCCCGCCGATGTGTTTCTGACCGAGCGCCTGGCCCAGCTGCAGGCCGACATGGTCATCGTGGACGCCGAGAGTGATGCCCGCGATGCGCTGGAGCATGTGGTCATGGCCACACGCGACGAGCGCCGCCCCATCGTGATGTTCACCAATGACAGCGACACGCGGCCAATGAACGAGGCCGTGGCCGCAGGTGTGACGGCCTACATCGTGGCGGGTCTGGCCCCTGAGCGCATCCACCCCATCCTGACGGTGGCGATGGCCCGCTTCAAACACGAGCAGGCCCTGCTGGCCGAGCTGGACAACGCCCGTGGCGAATTGCAAGACCGCAAACTGATCGACCGCGCCAAGGGCCTGTTGATGCAGCGCCAAGGCCTGAGCGAACAAGAAGCCTACGCTCGCCTGCGCAAAGCGGCCATGAACAAAGGCATGAAACTGGCTGACATGGCGCAGCAGATGGTTGAAATGGCTGAATTGCTGGGCTGAACGCCTTGGCGCACCACACAGGTGCGCGCCATCGCACCCCAAAGGTGCCCCAACCCCCAAATCAGGGGATTTCAGGGCATTCAACCCAGGAAAACCCTGGCACGTGGCTTGCAATACCAGAAGCAAGACCAAAGAAGGTCAACCGTGAGATCACCCAATGGCGGGTGAACCCACACCGGACAAAGGCGTCCCCATGCTTTCGCGCCCTGCACTGCAGGCGTGAGTGACATGAGGACGCCTTTTTTGTTTTTTAAAACCGCACCAGGAGTTTCGCCATGACCGACCTTCTCAAAAACAGCTTGACCCGCCGCAACGTGTTGCAGGCCGCCGCCGTGGGCGCAGCAGGCATCTCGCCCGCGCTGCGCTCTGTGGTGTACGCCGCAGGCTCGGATGCCCCCGAGAAAAAAGAAGTCAAGATCGGCTTTATCCCCCTGACCGACTGCGCCAGCGTCGTCATGGCCTCGGTGCTGGGCCTGGACGTCAAGCACGGCGTGAAGTTCGTGCTGAGCAAAGAAGCCAGTTGGGCCGGCGTGCGCGACAAGCTGGTCAACGGCGAACTGGACTTTGCCCATGTGCTCTATGGTCTGGTCTATGGGGTGCACTTGGGGCTGTCTGGCCCCAAGAAGGACATGGCTGTGCTGATGACGCTCAACCACAACGGGCAGGCCATCACGCTGTCCAAAAAGCTGGCCGACAAAGGCGCGGTGGACGGCGCAGGCCTGGCCAAGCTGATGCAAAGCGACAAGCGTGAATACACCTTTGCCCAGACCTTCCCGACTGGCACGCATGCCATGTGGCTCTACTACTGGCTGGCGTCTTATGGCATCAACCCGATGAAAGACGCCAAAGTCATCACCGTACCGCCGCCGCAGATGGTGGCCAATATGCGCGTGGGCAACATGGACGGTTTTTGCGTGGGCGAGCCCTGGAACCACCGCGCCATCATGGACGGCATCGGCGTGACAGCCACCACCACCCAGGACATCTGGAAGGACCACCCTGAGAAAGTGCTGGGCACCACCGCCGACTTCGTCAAGAAATACCCCAACACCGCCCGTGCCGTGACGGCCGCCATCATTGAAGCGGGTCAGTGGATCGACGCCAGCTTGCAAAACAAACTCAAGATGGCTGAGACCGTGGCTGACAAATCGTACGTGAACACGGGGGTGGACGCGATCAACCAGCGCATCTTGGGCCGTTACCAAAACGGCATGGGCAAGACCTGGGATGACGCCAACCACATGAAGTTCTACAACGATGGCGCAGTGACCTTCCCCTACCTGTCTGACGGCATGTGGTTCATGACCCAGCACAAACGCTGGGGCTTGCTCAAGGACCACCCCGATTACCTGGGTGTGGCCAAACAGATCAACCAGATCGCGATCTACAAACAAGCCGCCACTGCGGCCAAGGCCCCGGTGCCCAAGAGTGATATGCGCAGCCACAAGCTGATCGACGGCGTGGTCTGGGATGGCAAAGACCCCAAGAAATACGCCGACGGTTTCAAAATCAAAGCGTGAAGGAGAACACCATGGTCAGCGCCGTTTTCCATTCACCCACCGGGGGCAAAACCGGGTCAGCACCGGTCGCGCCTCTCACCACCCAACAAGCAGCGAATGCTGCCGCCACCGCCGCAGCCGCCTCGCAAGTGCAACGTGCACGCCAGTGGCACAACTTCTGGATGGCGGTCTTGCCGCCGCTGATGGGCTTCGGCCTCTTGATCGGTTTGTGGGCCCTGGTGTCTATCACGACCAAGGGCAGCATTCCCAGCCCTTACGAAACTGGTGTGCAGGCGATTGACATCTTCAGCGACCCGTTCTACCGCAAAGGCCCCAACGACCAAGGCGTGGGCTGGAACGTGCTGATGTCGCTCGAGCGCGTGGCCGTGGGTTTTGGCTTGGCGGCGTTGGTGGGCATCCCTGCTGGGTTTGTCATCGGGCGATTTACCTTTCTGTCGCGCATGTTCAACCCGCTCATCAGTCTGCTGCGCCCGGTGTCGCCATTGGCTTGGTTGCCGATCGGTTTGTTGGTGTTCAAGGGCGCCAACCCGGCCGCCATCTGGACCATCTTCATCTGCTCCATCTGGCCCATGATCATCAACACCGCCGTCGGTGTTCAGCGCGTGCCGCAGGACTACCTGAACGTGGCGCGGGTGCTCAACCTGTCGGAATGGAAGATCGCCACCACCATCCTCTTCCCCGCGGTACTGCCTTACATGCTGACCGGCGTGCGTCTGGCCGTGGGCACCGCATGGCTCGTGATCGTGGCCGCCGAAATGCTCACAGGCGGTGTCGGCATCGGCTTTTGGGTGTGGGACGAATGGAACAACCTGAACGTCAAGAACATCATCATCGCGATTTTTGTGATCGGCGGCGTGGGTCTGATTCTCGAATTCGCCCTGATCCGAATCGCCACCGCCTTCACCTTTGAGGATGTCAAATCATGAACAACGACAGCAAGTACATCCAGATCCAGAGTGTCGAGCAGACCTTCAAAACCAACAAAGGTTTGTTCCCGGCGCTGCGTGACATCCACCTGGACATCGCCAAGGGCGAGTTCGTGGCCCTGATCGGTCATTCGGGTTGCGGCAAGTCCACCCTGCTCAACCTGATCGCCGGCTTGACCACCCCCACAGCCGGTGTGCTGCTGTGCGCCAACCGCGAGATCGCGGGCCCCGGCCCCGAGCGTGCGGTGGTGTTCCAAAACCATTCGCTGCTGCCCTGGCTCACCTGCTTTGACAACGTGCACCTGGGCATCGAACGCGTGTTTGGTGCGACCGAAAACAAGGCCCAGTTGCGCGCGCGCACCGACGCGGCGCTGGCCATGGTGGGCCTCACCCACGCCGCGCAAAAACGCCCCGGCGAAATCTCGGGCGGCATGAAGCAACGGGTGGGCATTGCACGGGCTCTGGCCATGGAGCCCAAAGTGTTGTTGATGGACGAACCCTTTGGCGCACTGGACGCGCTGACCCGAGCCAAGCTGCAAGACGAACTGCTGGAGATCGTGGCGCGCACTCAAAGCACGGTGGTCATGGTCACGCACGACGTGGACGAAGCCGTGTTGCTGTCCGACAAAATTGTGATGATGACCAACGGCCCCGCCGCGACGATTGGCGAGGTGCTGAGCGTGGATCTGCCACGTCCGCGCCAGCGCGTGGAACTGGCCGAAAGCGCCGAGTACCAGCGTTACCGCAAAGCGGTGATCGACTTCCTCTACACGCGCCAGGCGCATGTGGAAAAGACAGCTTAAAACCTTGTGAGACAGACCAGGCGAAGACCTGCTTTGCCCTCAACTGACTGAAAGAACACCATGGACATGCGTACCCCATTCACATCCGGTGCCAGAGAAAAAATGAAACTGGTCATGGTCGGCAACGGCATGGCCGGGGTCCGAGCCATCGAAGAGCTGCTGAAGCTCGCGCCCGACCTGTACGACATCACTGTGTTCGGTGCCGAGCCGCACCCCAACTACAACCGCATCCTGCTGTCGCCTGTGCTGGCCGGTGAACAAACGCTCGAAGAGATCGTGCTCAATGACTGGGCTTGGTACACCGACAACAACATCACCTTGCACGCGGGCTGCAAAGTCACGCAGGTCGACCGCGTCAAGCGCGTGGTCATCGCGCAAAACGCCGCAGGCGAAACCGTCTCGACCCCTTACGACCGCCTGGTGATCGCCACCGGCTCCAACCCTTTCATCTTGCCCTTGCCCGGCAAAGACCTGCAAGGCGTGCTGGCGTATCGCGACATCGCCGACACGCAGGCCATGATCGACGCCGCTGCGCAGTTCAAGCACGCGGTGGTCATCGGCGGCGGCCTGCTGGGCCTCGAAGCAGCCAACGGCCTGATGAAGCGCGGCATGCAAGTGACGGTGGTGCATGTGGGCGACTGGCTGATGGAGCGCCAACTCGACAAGGTGGCCGCGCAGATGCTTCAAGCGTCGCTCGAAGCGCGTGGTATGCAGTTCCGCATGAGCGCCCAAACGGCGGCACTGGTCGGCAACGACAGTGGCCGCGTGAGCCAAGTCGAATTCAAGGATGGCAGCCATGTGCCGGCCGACTTGGTCGTGATGGCCGTGGGCATCCGACCCAACACGGCATTGGCCGAAAGCATGGGCCTGCATGTGAACCGTGGCATCGTGGTCAGCGATACCCTGCAAACTGTGACCGACCCACGCATCTGGGCCGTGGGCGAATGCGCGGCGCACCGAGGCATTGCCTACGGGCTTGTGGCCCCGTTGTTTGAACAAGGCAAAGTGCTGGCCAACCACTTGGCCGAATTCGGCATTGGCCGTTATCTGGGCTCGCAAACCTCGACCAAGCTCAAGGTCACCGGCATTGACCTGTTCAGCGCAGGCGACTTCATGGGCAAGGCTTCGGGACGTCCAGAGGACGAGGAATGCGAAGAAATCGTGATGAGCGATCCGGCTGGCGGCGTCTACAAAAAACTGGTGCTCAGGGGCGACCAGCTGGTGGGCGCGTGCCTGTATGGCGACACGGTGGACGGCAGCTGGTATTTCAAGCTGCTGCGCGACGGCCGCAATGTGGCCGACATCCGCGAGAAGCTGATGTTTGGCGAATCGAACATCGGCGACGTGGGCCACCAGGGCCAAAGCAAAGCCGCCGCCATGGCCGACACCGACGAAGTGTGTGGCTGCAACGGCGTGACCAAAGGCGCGATCTGCAAGGCCATCAAGGACAAGGGCCTGTTCACGCTAGACGAAGTGCGCAAGCAGACCAAGGCCAGCGCCAGCTGCGGCTCGTGCACTGGGCTGGTCGAACAGATTTTGATGTTCACCGCCGGTGGCGACTATTCAGCCACGCCCAAGCTCAAGCCCATGTGCGGCTGCACCGAGCACGGTCACCAGGCGGTGCGCGACACCATCCGCGCGCAAAAACTGCTCACCGTGGGTGGCGTCTTCAAGTTCATGAACTGGCGCACGCCCAACGGCTGCGCCAGCTGCCGCCCGGCGGTCAACTATTACCTGATCAGCACCTGGCCCAAAGAGGCGCAAGACGACCCGCAAAGCCGCTTCATCAACGAACGCAGCCACGCCAACATCCAGAAAGACGGCACCTACAGCGTGATCCCGCGCATGTGGGCGGGCGAGACCACCGCCGCCGAGCTGCGCCGCATCGCCGATGTGGTGGACAAATACCAGATCCCCACAGTCAAAGTCACAGGTGGCCAACGCATCGACTTGTTGGGCGTCAAAAAAGAGGACTTGGTCGACGTCTGGAAAGACATCGGCATGCCGTGCGGCCACGCTTATGCCAAAGCCCTGCGCACCGTGAAAACTTGCGTGGGCAGCGAGTGGTGCCGCATGGGCACGCAAGACAGCACGCAGATGGGCAAAGACCTCGAAAAAGCCATGTGGCGCATGTACGCGCCGCACAAGGTGAAGTTCGCCGTGTCGGGCTGCCCGCGCAACTGCGCCGAAGCCGGCATCAAGGACGTGGGCATCATCGGTGTGGACTCGGGCTGGGAGATGTATGTGGGCGGCAACGGCGGCATCAAGACCGAAGTGGCGCACTTTTTCACCAAGCTCAAGACCGCCGAAGAAGTGCTGGAATACACCGGCGCCTTCATGCAGCTGTACCGCGAAGAAGGCTGGTACCTGGAGCGCACGGTGCACTACATCAACCGAGTGGGTTTGGACCATGTGAAGAAAAAAATCCTGGAAGACGCGCCCTTGCGCCAGTCCCTGTGGGCCCAGCTGCAAGCCGCGCTCGACGGCGAACCCGATCCGTGGTTCGAGCTGCAGGAAGCCAAGGTGGACACCCGCCAGTTCGTGCCGATCACGACCGCATAAGCCCCCGCCGAAAAACAAGGAAACAAGATGACTGCATGGAAAGAAATCTGCCGAGTCGAAGACATCCCGGTGTTGGGCTCGCGCCGCGTAGCGCGGGACCAAGGCCTCGATGTCGCCGTGTTCCGCAACGATGCTGACGAGGTGTTCGCCTTGCTCGACCGCTGCCCGCACAAAGGCGGGCCGTTGTCGCAAGGCATCGTGTTTGGCACCAGCGTGGCCTGCCCCATGCACAACTGGACGATTGGCCTGTGCGACGGCCAGGCGCAGGCGCCCGACGAGGGATGCACACCACACTTTGAAGTCAAAGTCGAACACGGTGTGGTGTTCCTGAACGCCGACGAATTGATGGGACACGCCATCGAGTTGACGCGGCCGATCGCCGGACCCGTTTCGCGCAAAACGACAACAAACCCGTAGGTCGGACCTGAAGGTGCGACCTGCAAAACACCCAAACCCCAAAGCCCGAACGCCATGATCCCGGTCACCAACGAAACCAAATCCACCTGCCCCTATTGCGGCGTGGGCTGCGGCGTGGTCATTGAATCTCGTGGCAACCAAATCACAGGCGTGCATGGCGACCCGGATCACCCGGCCAACTTCGGACGCTTGTGCACCAAGGGCCAGTCGCTGCACCTGACCGCCGCCCCACAGGTCAACCAGCAAACCCGCTTGCTCACGCCCCAGTGGCGGCCCGTGCGCGGCCAACCCCCTCAGGCCCTGGACTGGGACGCGGCCATGGACATGGCCAGCCAACGCCTGGCCGCCATCGTGCAAAACCACGGCCCCGACGCTCTGGGGTTTTACATCTCGGGCCAGCTGCTCACAGAAGACTATTACGCCTTTAACAAATTGGCCAAGGGCCTGCTGGGCACCAACAACATCGACAGCAACTCGCGCCTGTGCATGAGCAGCGCGGTAGCGGGCTACAAGATGACGCTGGGTGCCGATGCGCCCCCCGCCTGCTACGACGACATCGCGCAGGCGCAATGCCTGTTCATCGCGGGCAGCAATGCGGCCTGGGCACACCCGATTTTGTTTCGCCGCATCGAAGACGCCAAGCGTGCCAACCCGACGCTCAAAATGGTGGTCGTTGATCCTCGCCGCACCGACACCGCCGACATGGCGGACCTGCACTTGGCCATCCAGCCCGGCACCGATGTGATGCTGTTCCATGGCTTGCTGCACATCATGCTGGCCCAAGCTTGGACTGTGCCCGACTACATCGCCGCCCACACCTCGGGCTTTGAAGCCCTGCAAGCACGGGTGGCCGAGTACACGCCACAACAGGTGGCGCAGATTTGTGGCGTGCCCGAGGCGGACCTTTACACCGCAGCCCGCTGGTTTGCGGGCGTGCAAGAAGGCAACGAGGGCAGCCACAGAGGCGGCTCTGAGCGTGCGCCCACCCTCAGCCTGTATTGCCAAGGCCTGAACCAGTCCAGCAGCGGCACGGCCAAAAACGCAGCCCTGATCAATCTGCACCTGGCCACCCAACAAATTGGTCGCCCCGGCGCAGGCCCGCTGTCTCTGACGGGTCAGCCCAACGCAATGGGCGGGCGTGAAGTCGGCGGCATGGCCAACTTGATGTCGGCGCACCGCGATCTGACCAATCCGCAGCACCGAGCCGAAGTGGCCGCGCTGTGGGGCGTGGCCGATGTACCTGCCAAGCCAGGCCTGACCGCCGTGGAAATGTTCGAAGCCGCCGCCGACGGGCAAATCAAAGCCCTGTGGATCGCCTGCACCAACCCGGCGCAGTCCATGCCCGACCAAACCACCGTGCGCCGCGCCCTGCAACGCGCTGAGTTCGTGGTGGTGCAAGAGGCTTTTGCCACGGCCGCGACCTGCGACTGGGCCGACCTGCTTTTGCCCGCCACCACCTGGGGCGAAAAAGAAGGCACGGTCACCAACAGCGAGCGCCGCATCAGCCGGGTGCGCGCCGCCGTGCCAGCCCCTGGCCTGGCCCGCGCCGACTGGGCGATTGCCGCCGATCTGGGCCAGCGCATGGCTGTGGCGTTGGGCCGCCCGCAAGACGCCCGCCTGCTGAACTACACCACACCCGAGGCGATCTGGAACGAACACCGCGCCAGCACAAAGGGCCGCGACCTGGACATCACCGGCCTGAGCTACGACCTGCTGGAGACCGCTGGCCCTGCCCAATGGCCGCTGCCCGAAGGGGCCAGCACCGGCCAGGACCGCTTGTATACCGACGGGCAATTTGCCACCGCCGATGGCCGTGCCCGCTTTGCCGCTGTGAGCTGGCAACCGGTGTCCGAAGAGCGTGTGTCGCAATTCCCGTTTTCGCTGACCACAGGCCGCCTGCGTGACCAATGGCACGGCATGACGCGCACCGGCACCGCAGGTCGGCTGTTTGCCCACAGCCCCGAGCCTTGCGTGCAAATCAACCCCCAAGACGCGCTGCGCCTGGACCTGCAAGATGGCGAACTGGTGCAAGTGCGCAGCAAGCGCGGCAGCCTGGTGCTGCCCGTGCAGGCCAGCGCGCAAGTCGCCGCCTCGCAAGCGTTCATCGCCATGCACTGGGGCCCCGAGGTGCTGGGCGGGCGGGGTCAAGAGGGTCAACAAGGCCAAGCCGGTCTGGGCGTGAACGGCTTGACCACGTCCAGCTATTGCCCCAGCTCCAAGCAGCCCGAGCTCAAACACGCTGCCGTGCAAATCACACGCGCCGCACTGTCGTCCCCTAGCGCTTGGCATCTGTCGGCCATGGCCTGGTTGCCCAGCGACACGGTCTGGACCGTGCGCCAGAAATTGCAAAAACAGCTGCCGCAATTCGACTTTGCCTACCTCGTGCCTTTCACCGACCCGAGCGCCGCCCTGACCGATCCCAACCCACGCACTGGCTTGCTCTTGCGTGCGGCCTGCAGCCAAGCCGCTGATGCGGGCTTGCTGCACAGCGTGGCCGAGGCCCTGGGCCTGAACGGCGCAGACACCCTGCATTACCAAGATGCGGTGCGTGTACAACGCCGCTCGGTGCAACTGAGCGCCCCCGACGAAAGCGCCTCGGCCAGCCCAGGCCTGCGCCAACTGCAAGGCTTTTTGACGGCAGGCGACAGCCGCTCTGCCCGCTGGCTCAAAACCTTGCTGCAAGAAGGCACTCGGCTCAACTGGCCCGCCCGCCAATGGCTGATGGCGTCTGACGCACCACCCGAAGGCGCGGCCCCCGTCAGCCGACAAGTGTGCAGCTGCCTGAACGTGCGCGAAGACGCAATTGCTGCCTGCCTGCAAAGCCAAACCGGCAGCGAAGACCAGCGCTTGGCCGGGCTACAAAGTCAGCTGCGCTGCGGCACACAGTGTGGCTCTTGTGTGCCCGAATTGCGCAAAATCATCCGGCTCGTACCCCAAAACGCCTGAAGCCTGAACGCGCATACCCATATAACGAACAGTTATCTGACTTCCTTCACAATCAAACACATGGCCATCAGTCACTACATCAAGGACATCGGACGCGGTAAGGACGGCGCGCGTGCGCTCAGCCGAGCGCAAGCGGCCGACCTGATGGGCCAAGTGCTCGACCAGCAAATCAGCGACCTCGAATTGGGTGCTTTTTGCATCGCCATGCGCATCAAGGGTGAGACACCCGAAGAGATGGCCGGTTTTCTGGACGCTACACACGCCAGGCTGAACAAGGTCCACACCGGCCAAGTGCCCACTGTGGTGCTGCCCAGCTACAACGGCGCCCGCAAGCTGCCGGTGCTCACACCGCTGCTGGCTTTGTTGCTGGCCCGCGAAGGTGTGGCGGTGGTGGTGCACGGCGCAGCCACCGAAGACAAGCGCGTCAGCAGCCAGTCGGTTTTTGCACACCTGGGCGTGAACGCAACCGAATACCTTGGTCCGGCAGCGGCCGGGCAAGTGCAATTCATTGCCACGGGCGTGCTGAACGCCGGGCTGGATCGCTTGCTGGCCGTGCGCCGCGTGGTGGGCCTGCGCAACCCGGGCCACAGCCTGGTCAAACTGATGAACCCTTGCGACGGCGCGGCTTTGGTGGTGAGCAGCTACACGCACCCCGAATATTTGCTGTCCATGTCGGCCACTTTTGCCCTGACCGGCCAGCACGCCCTGCTGCTGCGCGGCACCGAAGGCGAAGCCGTGGCCGATGCCAGGCGCACCCCCGCGATGGACGTGTTCAAAGACGGTCAAACCCTGCGCGTACAGGCCCCACAAGAGGGCTCTTTGGTGCAAGTGCCCGAACTGCCCGCCACAGACGCAGCCGCCACCGCTGTGTACATCGAACATGTTTTGCAAGGCCTGCTGCCCGTCCCCCAAGCCATTGCACTGCAAGTGCAACACATCCTGAACGAGGTGAAGCCATGAACGCACACAAGCAAGGCCGTTGCACCCTGGTCGGCGCAGGCCCCGGCGACCCGGAACTGCTCACGCTCAAAGCCGTACGCGCCATTGCCAGCGCCACAGTGCTGCTGGTCGATGACCTGGTCAATGAGGCTGTGCTGGCCCATGCCTCGCCTGCCGCGCGCATCGTGCATGTGGGCAAGCGCGGCGGCTGCAAAAGTACGCCACAGGCCTTCATCGACAAGATGATGATTCAGGCCGTGCAAGATGGCGAGCAGGTGGTGCGCCTCAAGGGCGGCGACCCGTTCATTTTTGGCCGGGGCGGAGAAGAAGTCGAACACCTGCGCCAAGCCGGCATTGACGTTGAGGTGGTCAACGGCATCACCTCGGGCCTGGCCGGCATGAGCAGCTTGGGCGCACCACTGACGCACCGCGAGCACGCGCATGGCGTGGTCTTCGTCACCGGTCATGCCAAACCCGGCGACAGCGGCACCGACTGGGCGCAACTGGCCACCACAGCGTGCCAAGCCAAATTGACCTTGGTGATCTACATGGGCGTGAGCAGCCTGGACCACATCAGCCAGGGTTTGCTGCAAGGCCTGCCTGCTCAGACCCCCGTGGCCGTGGTTCAGCACGCCAGCTTGCCAAAGCAGCGCGAAGCCTTGACCACGCTGGGCGAGCTGGTGAACACCGTGCAGCGCGACCAGTTGCAAAGCCCCAGCATCATCGTGGTGGGTGATGTGGTGCAAGGCGCACGGGCATGGAACACACATCTGTCCAGGCCAGAGCCCAGGTCCCTGCAGGCCTGAAAGGCGAAATTACAAATTCGAACAAGTTCCTTGTTGGCGGGATCGGCATGGCCGAATCTGCACACTAGACTTGATTTGCGGCGACTTTCCGCCGCAACCAAGGGAGGAATTCATGGGACTTTTTGATTCAATCGCAGGCCAAGTCGTTCAACAAGCCACGTCTGCACTGTCGGGCCAAGGTGGTACAGATGGGGGCAACGTGACGAAGATGTTGACGGGCTTGCTGAACAACCCCGAGCTCGGCGGCATCAGCGGCTTGGTCAGCGCCTTTCAGAAAAACGGCCTGGGCGATACCGTGGCGTCCTGGATTTCCAACAACGCCAATTTGCCGATTTCTGCCGACCAGATCCAGTCCGTGCTCGGCCAAGGCCCTTTACAAGACCTGGCGACCAAAATGGACCTGTCCACCGCTGATGTGGCCAGCACCTTGTCCGAGCGTCTGCCGGGTCTGGTGGACCAACTGACGCCAAACGGCCAACTGCCCAGTGGCGACCTGATGTCTCAAGGCCTCGGCCTGCTGCAAGGCTTCATGAAGTCCTGAGCCTCAGTGTCCTGTCATGAAAACGCCCTTCGGGGCGTTTTTTGTGCCTGTCCCTAACCTACACTTCCGGCTATGAATACATGGGATGTCGTGATCGTGGGTGCCGGGGCTGCCGGTTTGTTTTGTGCTGGTGAGGCGGGCCAGCGCGGTCTGAAGGTGCTGGTGATTGATCACAGCGACAAGATCGCCGAAAAAATCCGCATCTCGGGCGGCGGGCGCTGCAACTTCACCAACCGTTTGCTCGATGCATCTGCACCGCAAAAGCACTTCATCAGCCAGAATCCGCACTTTTGCCGCTCGGCCCTGTCGCGCTACACGCCGCAAGACTTCATCGATCTGGTTCAAAAACACGGCATCGCTTTCCATGAAAAGCACAAAGGTCAGTTGTTTTGTGACCATTCGGCCGAAGACATCATCCAGATGCTGCTGGCGGAATGCGCGGCTGGGGGCGTAGAAATTCGCACCGGTTGCAGCGTGAAGTCTGTAAGTCACCTGACACAAGACGCGCAAGCCACGCACTACGTTTTGGAAACCGACAAAGGCCCTGTGCAAACCACCTCGCTGGTGGTAGCCACAGGCGGCCTGTCCATCCCCAAAATAGGGGCAACGGGCTGGGGCTATGAAGTGGCGGCTCAGTTTGGTCTGCGCTTGGTCGAACGCCAGCCGGGCCTGGTGCCATTGACTTTTGACGGTACCGCTTGGGCGCCTTATGCCCAACTGGCGGGACTTGCGCTGCCTGTCGGCATCGAGACGGGCGAGAAAAAAGGCCGCATGCACTTTGACGAAGACTTGCTGTTCACGCACCGGGGTTTGTCAGGCCCTGGCGTGCTGCAGATTTCAAGCTACTGGAAAGAAGGCACACCCATACGGCTGAACCTGGCCCCCGAAGTCAACTTGCCTGAACGCCTGCAAGAAGCGAAGTTACGGTCCAAAAAACTGTTGGGCAACGAATTGGCCATGCTGGTGCCCAACCGCTTGGCCGAGGCATGGGTCAGCCAAGACCCTGCCTTGCAACGCACATCTGCAGAGGTGCCCGACAAAGCGCTGAGCCAATTGGCGCAAGCCTTGTCCAGCTGGAGCCTCACACCCACCGGCAGCGAAGGGTACAAAAAAGCCGAAGTTACTTTGGGCGGAATCGACACGCGCGATCTGTCTTCGCAGACCCTGGAGTCCAAACAGCCCGGCTTGTATTTCATTGGCGAAGTGGTGGATGTGACCGGTTGGCTGGGCGGCTACAACTTCCAATGGGCCTGGGCCAGCGCCCACGCCTGCGCGCAGGCTTTGCCAGCGACGGTCAAAAGCTGAAGCGCCTGCCCAGCTGCAAAAACAGGTTGTAAGAGTCGCCAGTGCCTCTGGCGGCACCCAGATAGATGTCACCGATCTTGCTGTCAACCGCCACAAAGAGCGTGCCGCTGTAGCGCCAGCGTATGCCCTCGCCCTTGTACCAAGCGTCGCCTGCTTCCAGCACCGCACCTACATAGGTTTTTTGGTTGAACAAACCGCCACGGGTCAAGCGGTACATGTAAGTGGACTGCAGGTGCGCCAATTGATCCCCGGCCAATTGGCCCATTCGGTACGCGCCCATGTTCTGAAAACCACCCAGAATCAACTGGCTGGGGGAACGGCAGTTGGCGCAATCGAGGGTGACGCGGTCCTGTGCCAAGTTAAGGCCCAGATTGACAATGTGCGGCCCCTGCGAATGGGCCCATTTGGCGGTCAAGCGCCCTCCGCTGTAAATGGCCCCCGAAACCCCTCGCTCTAGGCTGGCGCCCAGAAAATACCCCCGCGTTGGGAAGCTCAAGGAATCGAGTTGGTCAATCTGCAACTGTGCCTTCAGGCCCTTGTATTTGACCAAGTCGGTGTTCGTTACCTCCGTCAAATCAGCCGTGGTGTCAAAGGTTCTGCGTATCGCACTGGAGGTGACGCCCATCTTGATGTTGGCCTTGCGCTCGAAGTCATAGACCAATTGCGCGTCCACACTCTGAACCGTCTGATTGAAGTACGCCAGCTTCTCGTTGCCCACTTCGTCCCGGAAAATCGCGGTTCTGTACAACGGCAAATAGTTGCGGTCCCATGACGCACCAGCTTCCAGGCTCCAGCCACCCATCAAGGGCTGGTACAAACGGGCGGCCAATTCAGACTGCGTACCCATTCGGGCATCGAGCGAAAACTCCAGACCCGAAGGGGTCAGCCAGGGCCGCCGATAGCCCACACCCGCCGTGAATTGCGTGACACCGTCCACCTCGGCAGAAAAGCCCAGGGTGGTCTTGAAGAAATGGGGGCTGTAAGGCTTCTCACGCACCTTGACGATCAGCGTGTACCGATCGCCCCGCTGTTGCTCCAGGGTGTAACTGACCAGATCAAAGTAGCCACTGGTGTAGAGCTCATCCATGTAACGTTCGGCCTGCACAGGCGAAAACTCTTGTCCCAACATGGGCGACAACATGGTCTGTATATAACGCTCCGACACATCCTTGTGGCCTTGTGCCTCTATGGCCACGATTCGTTTTTCACGTTGGTCAAATGCCAGGCGCGTGGCCGTTTGCACTGGGGGCTGTGCTGCAAAAGCCGTGCGCAAGGCAGACAGCTGGGCCTGCACGGGGATCAGGGCCTGCTCGCCACGCGCCACAATTTCAGGGGCTCGGCTGAAGTCGGCAAAGCCGATGTCCTGCAACGCCGGCTGCACCAACACATCTTGGGGGCGCAACAAGGCCAGATTGCGTTTTTCGTTTTGACGAATCAGGATGTCCAGCATGCGGTTGGCCACCACCAGCGCGTGGCTGGCTTGTTCGGTCTGCGCTTCTTCAACCCCACCGCCCAAAAAGGAGGCCACGATCACATCGGCACCTTCTCGCAGCGCCACTTCAACAGGCAAATTGGCCACAAGCCCGCCATCCACATAGGTCTCACCATCAACCTCGACCGGCGCAAAAACCGCAGGTGCCGCCATGCTGGCCCGAATCGCCAAGTGCAAAGCGCCCTGGTCAAAGACCTTTATTTCCCCATCCCGATAACGGGTGGCCACAGCACGAAACGGGATTTTCAGGTCATCGAAATCCACATTCGGCGGCACATGCACCGTCAAAGCCTGCAGCAAAGCCAAAAACCGCTGACCGTCACTCACCCCACGGGCAAAGCTCACACCGCCATTTTTGATGCCGAACTCCAGTTCAACCGGGTATTTTTGCTGGTAAGCACGGGTGCGAGACGGTAATTCCAAGCGATTGAGCTGGTCCAACGCCACCTTGGATGGGTCCAAGCCACCCACCATGCGTTCAATGTCATCGGTGGACATGCCACTGGCATACAAGCCCCCAATCACGGCCCCCATGCTCGTGCCCACAATGCGGGCAATGGGAATGCGGTCTTGCTCCAACTGCCTCAACACCGCCAAATGCGCAAAGCCTTTGGCCCCGCCACCCGCCAAAACCACCACCACCGAAGGCGTTGCAGGCACGGCGTTGACAGGCCCCTGTGCCCTGACCCCGCTGACCCACAAGCTCAATGCAAGTGCCCAAATGACAGGGATCCAAGACACACGGGCATGAGAGGTAGGTTTGAAGGAATGCATTTGTATGGCATTTTAGGGATTCACCCCTTGTAACGGCTGACAGCAAACACCCCTGCCGTGCGGGCCGTTTCAATTTTGCGCAAAGATGTGCTTTGGACCACGCAAAGTCTGTCAGCACCGGTTTCTCTGGCGTTATAATCGCAGGCTTTGCTGGCAAACCCCCGTCTGCCAAATACTAGTTCGTGACGGGGAACCGCCGAAACTGGGTTTCAAGGGCCCGATCTCCCTTTTGACTGCAGCCGGCACATTTTTTTGGAAAATTGATTCAATGACCACCATCCGCGTGAAAGAAAACGAGCCGTTTGACGTTGCCCTGCGTCGCTTCAAGCGCACCATCGAAAAACTCGGCCTGCTGACAGACCTGCGTGCCCGCGAGTTCTACGAAAAGCCAACGACCGAGCGCAAGCGCAAGAAGTCGGCTGCCGTCAAGCGTCACTACAAGCGCGTTCGCAGCATGCAATTGCCCAAGAAGATGTATTGATCTTCTTTTTGTATGACCCGCAAGGGTCTGCAAACAAGCCCGCTGGAGGACGCTCAGGCGGGCTTTGTCGTTTATGCCTCCCCACTTTCAACCACGCCAGGAGCCGCTCATGAGCCTGAAAGAACAAATCACCGAAGACATGAAGACCGCCATGCGGGCCAAAGATGCCGAGCGTCTGGGCACCATTCGCTTGCTGCTGTCGGCCATGAAGCAAAAAGAAGTCGACGAGCGCATCGAACTCGATGATGTGGCCGTGGTGGCCATCGTGGACAAGCTGATCAAGCAGCGCAAAGACTCGATTACCGCCTTTGAACAAGCGGCCCGCCAAGATTTGGCCGACAAGGAAAAGGCCGAAATGGCTGTTTTGGTGGGTTATTTACCCGCCCGCATGTCAGCCGAAGAAGTGGCAGCGGCCGTGCAGGCCATCGTGACCGCGTTGGGCGAAGAAATGGGCAAAAAAGTAGGCCCCGGCGACATGGGCAAGGTCATGGGTGCAGTCAAAGCGCAACTGGCCGGCAAAGCCGACATGGGCCAAGTGTCCGCTGCGGTGAAGGCAGCGTTGGCGGGCTGATGCACTGAAAGGGCGCGACCTGCACGCCGCATTGGCTCAGGTCTGCAAGATGAGCGCAGCCCCTGCCACAGCCAGAACGGCCCCGCCCCAAGCCCCCCAGGCCGGGCGGCGGCGGTACACACCCCACAGCAGCGGCAGCAGCAAAATGGGCGTGAGTGACGAAAAAATGCCCACCAGATTGGCCTGCCCGGTTTGCAGGGCCTGCAAGATCAAGGTCATACCCAGCGCCATGGCCACTGCCGCACTGGCCCAAGTGTTGAACAAGGTTTTGACGTTCAGCGGGTTTTGCACACGCGCGACCTGTGCCCCGGTCCACAACAGCGCCAGATGCGCCAAAAAACTCGCCGATGTGCGCACCGCAGATGCCGCCACGGCATCCACACCCGAAGCCATCAAGGGCTTGATCATCAAGGTGGCAACCGACTGACACACTGCGGCCAGCAGGCCCAACAACACGCCGGTCATCAAGGCACCACGGGTGTTTTCCCAAGCATGTGTTTCGCTCTCGCGGCGTCCCCATACGATGGCCACCATGACGCCCGAAACCAGCAAACCGCCGCCCAACAAAGTCCAGCCCCAGAGCGTTTCGCCCAAAACCAGCCACGCCAGAAAAGTGGAAAAGATGGCGTGCGTGGCAAACAACACGCCGCTGCGACGCGGGCCGAGCCGGTTCATGCAGGCAAACAACGCCGTGTCGCCAATGAATATCCCGATCAGACCAGACAGCGCCAGCAAAGCGATATTCGAGCCATCCAGACTGCGCCATTGCCCGGTGAACACCGCCAGCGTCCAGAGCAGTGTCAGCGCAAAAAACAGCCGCCAGCGGGTAAAAGCAAACGCGCCCATGCGACTGGATGCGGCGGCAGAAAACAAACTGCCCACCGCCCACGACAATGCGGCCAGTGCCGCAAGGAGTTCTGCCTGCACAGCGCAGCAGGCCTCAGCTGCCCGCCACCTTCATGCGGTTGAGCAAGATGGAACCGGTGGTTTTGGCCCCCATGTTGTAGGCATCCGAGCCAATCGCTTCGATGCCCATGAACATGTCCTTGAGGTTGCCCGCAATGGTGATTTCATGTACCGGGTAAGCAATCTGGCCGTTCTCGACCCAGAAGCCACTGGCCCCGCGTGAATAGTCACCCGTGACGTAGTTCACGCCCTGCCCCATCAACTCGATCACAAACAAGCCCGTGCCCAACTTTTTCAACATGGCGTCCAGATCATCGCCTGGCTGCGTCAGGCGCGAGGTGAGTGTGAGGTTGTGCGAGCCACCGGCATTGCCCGTGGTCTTCATGCCCAGCTTGCGCGCTGAATAACTGCTCAAAAAATAGCCCTCAACACGCCCACCCTTGACCACTTGGCGGCGCACTGAGCGGACACCTTCGTCGTCAAACGGCGAGCTGCCTTTGCCGCGCAAAAGAAATGGGTCTTCTTCAATGTCGAGGTGCTTGGGAAACACCTTTTTGCCAAGGCAATCCAACAGAAAACTGCTCTTGCGATAAAGCGCTCCGCCGCTGACGGCTTGCACAAAACCGCCCAACAAGCCAGCGGCCACAGGCGACTCGAACAACACTGGGCATTCGGTGGTAGCGATCTTGCGGGCACCCAGGCGAGACAAGGCACGTTCTGCGGCGTAGCGACCTACGGCTTCAGGCGAAGCCAATTCGTCCGCCGAACGCATGGAGGTATACCAGGCATCGCGCTGCATTTCGGCGTTGCGGCCCGGCAGCTTCGCAATCGGGGCCACCGAGACACTGTGCCGCGAGCTGGCATAACCACCCCGAAAGCCATGGGTATGGGCGCTGAAAAAGTGGCTTTGCTGGGCCGACACAGCAGCGCCGTCGCTGTTGGTGATGCGTCGGCTGGTTTTAAGGGCTGCAGCTTCGCACTGCAGCGCCAAGCGGGCCGCCTCTTCGCTGTTGATGGACCAGGGATGGAACAAGTCCAGATCGCGGTGGTGGGTTTCAATGTCGGCCTCGTCGGGCAAGCCAGCCGTGGGGTCTTCGGCCGTGAAACGTGCAATGTCGTAGGCGGCTTGCACGGTACGCTCAATAGCCGCTTTGGAAAAATCCGAGGTGCTGGCGTTGCCCCGGCGGTGGTCCACATAGACCGTCACACCCAAGGATTTGTCGCGGTTACGCTCCACGTTTTCCAACTCACCCTTGCGCACACTAACCGACAGGCCACAGCCCTCGGAGGCTTCGGCACCTGCATTGGTGGCGCCCAGCTTTTTGGCATGGTCAAGGGCAATGTCAACCAACTCTTCAAAATGACCACGGGAATAGCTGAAGCCGTCGTGCGGTTGCGAAGAAGGGACTTTGGCAGAGGCGTTTTTTTTCACGGAATGGTTCTCGCAGCAGATGGCGAACGCGCAGCTCGCAGTGGCCGCTATGATACTTGCCACCCAGCCCTTGCGCTGCATCAGAGAACGAGTTCCCCCAGTCATGTCCCGTAAACCCAAAAAAGGCTATTTCGTCCGTGGTCAATTTGTTGCCGAAGGCAGCGAACTCGACCTGGAATACAAACGCGAGCTCAAAGGTGGCTTTGATGGCCCCAGCCGCACCGAACTCAAGCGCGAAAGCACCGAACTTCAAGATCTGGGCACAGACCTGCTGACCCTGCGCAAAGACCTGATGGAGGGGTTGAGCCTGCCTGACAAACTGGTCGACGGCCTGGCCGAGGCGAAACGCATCACCAACTTTGAAGGCAAACGCCGTCAGATGCAGTTCATCGGCAAGCAAATGCGCCTGCTCAGCCCCGAAGCATTGCAGTCCGTGCGCGAAGCGCTGGACATCCAGCGACTGGGCAGTGCCAAAGACACGCAAGCCCTGCACTTGGCCGAAGCCTGGCGCGACCGCCTGATCGCAGACGATGCTGCCGTGGGTGAGTGGATTGCGCACTACCCGCAAACCGACATCCAGCAATTGCGAGCCTTGGTGCGCCAAGCCCGCAAGGACGCGGTGCCAGTGACCAACGCCGATGTGTCGCAAGGCCTGGCCCCACGCCAAAGCCGCGCTTACCGTGAAATGTTCAAACTGGTGCGCAGTGTGCTCACAGACGGCCAAAGCGACGAAACACCCGACGAGACCGACGATGAGTAAATCCTTGTTTGATCCGATCAAGATAGGCATCGTGTCCATCAGCGACCGGGCCAGCACCGGCGTGTACGAAGACAAAGGCCTGCCCGCGCTGCAAGAGTGGTTGTCCAAAGCGCTGCACAACCCCATCACTTTTGAGCCACGCCTGATTCCGGACGAAAAAGCACGCATCAGCGCCACCCTGATCGAGCTGGTCGAGGCGGGTTGCAGCCTGGTGCTGACCACGGGCGGCACAGGCCCTGCCTTGCGCGATGTAACGCCCGAAGCCACGCTGGCCGTGGCCGACAAGGAAATGCCTGGCTTTGGCGAACAAATGCGCCAAATCAGCCTGAAATTCGTGCCCACCGCCATCTTGTCGCGACAGGTGGCAGTGATCCGGGGACAAAGTCTGATCATCAACTTGCCGGGCCAACCCAAATCGATTGCCGAAACGCTGGAGGGCCTGAAGGACGCGCAGGGCCAAGCCGTGGTGCACGGTATTTTTGCCGCCGTGCCCTACTGCGTCGATCTGATCGGTGGCCCCTACATGGAAACGCGCGACGAAGTCTGCAAAGCCTTCCGTCCTAAAACAGCGATACGGCCTGCTCGCTGAACCAGACTGACAGCGCACGCTGGTGGCAATCTGCACGCGTCTGATATCTGTCTTTGGGTATAATCCGTTTTTTCGGCAAGAGCGACAGCAGCACCTCCGGCTAGACCACCGCCATCAGCGCGACGCCCCCATGTGGGCCGGTCACCGTTCCGCAAGGACTGCATTCCAAATGTTCGCCCACCATCTTGCCATTGCAGATTTGACGCCCATATAGGGTGTTGATTTGTGTCCTACAAGCCCGCGCCGGGATGTATTTGGCGCTGACTGTGTCCGTTTCCTTGTCTGTTTTGATGTTCTGAGGTGTTCATGCCTGCTCAAAAGTCGAAGAAGCCTGCCCAGGCCCCTGCCCAATCCAAAACCGTTGCCAAAACCGCCGTTGCCAAAAAAGCCCCCGCGCCCGTCGCCAAGCCCAAAGCAAGCAGCAAAGTGACTGCCAAAGCACCCGCCCCAAAGCCCACCCCCGTGGTGAGCAAGGCCAAGGTGCCCGCCAAAGTCGCTGCCAAACCGGCAGCCAAGGCAGTCACCAGCGCGGTCAAGACAACGGCAGCCCGGGCGACTCCCGCCCAGCCTGTGAAGAAAGCCGCCTCCGTGCCCGCCAAGAAATCTGAAGTGATCGTTAAAAAAACCACTGCTAAAGCCAAAGAGGCAGTTGCCGAAGTGGAAGTGAAAAAAACCACCAAAGCGGCCAAAACCGCGGCCCCTGCTGAAGACAAAAAGCCCGCTGCCAAAAAAGCCGTGACCGGTGCCAAGCGCGGCCCCAAGAAAAAAGGCAGCATCGCAGAGCCCAGCCTCGACGATGATCTGGACATCGAAGCCGACCTCGAGGGAGAACCCGTCGTTGAAGCAGGCTCCGAGACCACCGAAAAGGTCAAGCCCCTGCGCATGAAAATCAGCAAGGCGAAAGAACGCGCCTTGATGAAGGAATTCGGTCTGGACGAAACCGTCCTCACCGAAGCCGAAATGAAGCAACGCCGCGACCGTCTGAAAGCCCTGATCAAGCTGGGCAAGACACGCGGCTACCTGACCAACGGCGAGATCAGCGACCACCTGCCCGACAAGCTGGTCGATGCCGAAACGCTGGAAGTGGTGATCGCCACGCTGAACGACCTGGGTGTCGCGGTGTACGAGCAAACGCCCGACGCCGAGAGCATGATCATCACGGACAACGCGCCCACGGGCTCGACCGAGGAAGAAGCCGAAGAAGCCGCTGAAGCCGCGCTGTCCACCGTGGACAGTGAATTCGGTCGCACCACAGACCCCGTGCGCATGTACATGCGTGAAATGGGCACCGTGGAACTGCTGACCCGGGAAGGCGAGATCGAAATCGCCAAGCGCATCGAAGGTGGACTGATGGACATGATGGCTGCGATCAGCGCATCACCTGCCACCATCGCCGAAATCCTGCGTATGGCCAACGAAATCCGCGAAGGCAAGGTCGTCATCTCCACCGTGGTGGACGGTTTTGCCAACCTGAACGAAGCCGACGACTACGTGGCCGAAGAAGACTTCGATGAGTTCGATGAAACCGACGACGACGACGGCAAAGGCGGCTCAAAGGCCCTGACCAAGAAGCTCGAAGAGCTGAAAAACCAAGCACTCGAACGCTTCGACCGGATCACAGAATATTTCGAAAAAGTGCACAAGGTGTACGACAAGGAAGGCTGGGGCACGCCCGCTTACGTCAAAGTGCAATCGGCACTGTCCGAAGAACTGATGACGATCCGCTTCACTGCCAAGACCATCGAAAAATTGTGCGACTTGGTGCGCAGCCAAGTCGACGATGTGCGCAAGAAAGAACGTGAACTGCGCCGCATCATTGTGGACAAATGCGGCTACCCGCAGGACAACTTCATTGCCGATTTCAGCGGTCGCGACAAAAACGGCAAACGCGTGGAATCGCAGCTGCTCAACCTCAAGTGGATCGAGAAACAAGCCGCCTCAGGCAAGAGCTGGTCTGCGGTCATGGGTCGCAACATCCCGCCAGTGCAAGACTTGCAACAAAAGCTGATGGACCTGCAATCGCAGGTGGTCGTGCCGCTCGACGAGTTGAAAGACATCAACAAGCGCATGAACGCCGGTGAGCGCTCGTCACGCGATGCCAAGAAAGAGATGATCGAAGCCAACCTGCGCTTGGTGATCTCCATCGCCAAGAAATACACCAACCGCGGCTTGCAGTTCCTGGACTTGATCCAGGAAGGCAACATCGGCTTGATGAAGGCAGTGGACAAGTTCGAATACCGCCGTGGCTACAAATTCTCAACCTACGCCACCTGGTGGATCCGTCAGGCCATCACCCGCTCGATTGCCGACCAGGCCCGCACCATCCGCATCCCGGTGCACATGATCGAGACCATCAACAAGATGAACCGCATCTCGCGCCAGCACTTGCAGGAGTTCGGCTTCGAGCCTGATGCCTCCATCCTGGCCGAGAAGATGGAAATCCCGGAAGACAAGATCCGCAAGATCATGAAGATCGCCAAAGAGCCGATCTCGATGGAAACGCCGATCGGTGACGACGACGACAGCCATCTGGGCGACTTCATCGAAGACAGCACCCACACGGCGCCGATTGACGCGGCCCTGCAAGCCGGTCTGCGTGACGTGGTCAAGGACATCCTGGACAGCCTGACACCGCGCGAAGCCAAAGTGCTGCGCATGCGTTTCGGCATCGAGATGTCCACCGACCACACGCTGGAAGAAGTGGGCAAGCAGTTCGACGTGACCCGCGAACGCATCCGCCAGATCGAAGCGAAGGCGCTGCGCAAGCTCAAGCACCCCAGCCGCAGCGACAAACTGCGCAGCTTCATCGACACGATGTAAACGCCTCAGGGGCCTCCGCAGTGGAGGCTCCCGTTGCATCACCAAGGGCGATCGGTCAACAGATCACCCCCAATGCCAATAAAAATGCCGCCAAGAAGTGACTCTTGGCGGCTTTTTTATTGGCATATGGTGGAGCTGGGGGGATTTGAACCCCCGTCCATAAGTCTTTTTCGTACAGTTCTACATGTGTAGTCGTCTGATTTGAGTCTCGCCAAATGAACCGCGCAGCGACACGCTGAACACCCAGCCAGTACCCTTTTTTCTCACACCA
>JAGNWH010000011.1:0-14421 GCA_017986055.1 Limnohabitans sp.
TTGATTCGTGCGGGCTTGAGCGCACTCAGCGGCATGACCGACGTCGCCTTCAAAAAGGCCCTGGCCAGCGTTCCGACCATCAAGACCGGTCGCCCCGCCAAAGACTGACGCAGGCTAGAGTTTTTCCGGAGAGGTCACGGCCAAAAGCACTGTTTGGTCGAGGCCTTCACGGCTGCGTCGACGCAACCACCAAACAGCCCCTTTGCGGATGGCGCAAGCGTCATCCGGCATGTGCAGCAAGTGGGCAATCACGCCGCCCAATGCGGGCTGATGCCCCACCAGCAGCACCGGGTACTTGGCATCGGGCCAACCTGAGGTTTCGAGCACATCCTGCACCGACGCACCGGGTGACAAGGCATCGCGCACTTTGTATTTACGCGCCAAGGCACGCACTGTTTGCTCGGCCCTGACGGCAGGGCTGCTCAAGATGCGTGTGCCTTGCGGCAATTGGCTTTCAAGCCAAGCCGCCATGCGTTCGGCTTGTTTGCGCCCACGGGGCGTCAAGGCCCTTTGCATGTCGTCGTCACCGGGCTCTGCATCATGGGCTTCGGCATGACGCCAAACAATCAAGTCCATCGCACTCACTCCTGGCGGGTCGCGGCGCTGTACCGCTGCATCAAGGCGTTTTGAGCACCATGGCCCGGTGCAGTCAATCCCACCCGGTGGTACTGACCGTCGGGTGCCAAGTCCCAGGCATCAAGCCCGTCGTGCAGGTAGGCCAGCAGACATTCGTCGATGATGCGTTGACGCAAAAGCGGGTCTGTCACGGGCCAGGCCAATTCGATCCTGCGCGTCATGTTGCGGCTCATCCAGTCGGCGCTCGACAAATACAGCGACTCGTCTTGGTCGGCGCAAAAATAAAACACACGGGAATGCTCTAAAAAGCGGCCGATGACCGAGCGCACCCGGATGTTTTCACTCAAACCCGCAACGCGGGCAGGCAGCATGCAAGCGCCCCGCACGATCAAATCAATGCGGGCCCCTTTTTGCCCCGCCTCGAGCAAAGCCTCGATCAAGGGCATGTCGGTCAGCGCATTCATTTTGATGACAATGCGGCCTGTAGCGCCCCGCGCAGCCGCTTCACCCACGGCGGCAATGCGCGCCTGCATGTCGGCGTGCAGCTGAAAAGGGGCCACCAAAAGACGCTTCATTTTCGGCAACCGGCTCTGGCTGGCCAAGTGGCCAAACAGCTGGTCCATGTCCGACGTGATCTCGGCATCGGCCGTGAGGTAGCTGATGTCCGTATACAGCGCGGCCGTGCGGCGGTTGTAATTGCCGGTCGACAAATGCCCATATCGCCGCAAAAATCGCCCTTCACGGCGTGTGACCAACAGCATTTTGGCGTGCGTCTTGAGCCCGACAATGCCGTACACCACCTGCACACCAATCGATTCAAGCTGTTCGGCCCAGTTGATGTTGGCCTCTTCGTCAAAACGCGCTTTCAGCTCCACCACGGCCGTGACTTCCTTGCCACGGCGAACGGCCTCGCGCAGCAAATCCATCATGGTCGGATCGCTACCAGCCCGGTAAATCGTCTGCTTGATCGCCAGCACATTCGGGTCCATGACGGCTTCGCGCAAAAACGCGAGCACGCCATCGAAACTCTCGAACGGCTGGTGAATCATCACGTCGCCCGCTTTGAGACGTGCAAACACCGAACCGTGTTGCGGCACCTGCGCAGGGAAACTGGCCGCGTAAGGCGGAAAGAGCAATTCCGGCGCATTGACCAGATCAATCAACTGCATCAAGCGGACCAAATTCACCGGCCCGTTGACCCGGAAAACGGCCTCCTCTGGCAACTGGAATTCTTTGCGCAAAAATTCTGCCAATCGCGGTGCGCAGTTGGCAGACACCTCCAACCGCACCGCCTGACCGTAGTGCCGGTGCTGCAGACCTTGGCGCAAGGCCATGCGCAAATTGGCAATTTCGTCTTCGTCCACCGCCAATTCGGAGTTGCGGGTCACCCGAAACTGCGAGAACTGCCCGACTTCGCGACCCGGAAACAATTCGGCCAAGTGCGCCCGGATCACGCTGGACAACAAGACATATGCGGTGGTGCCATCACACACCTTGGCCGGCAAAGGAATCAAGCGCGGTAGCACGCGAGGGACTTTGACAATCGCAATTTCATTGGACCGACCAAACGCGTCTTTGCCGGACAACTGAACAATGAAATTCAATGACTTGTTGGCCACCTGAGGGAAGGGGTGCGCAGGGTCCAAGCCCACAGGCACCAGCAAGGGCTGGACTTCGCGCTGAAAGTAGCTGCGCACCCATTGGCGCTGCGCGGCATTGCGCTCACCATGCGACAAGATGCGGTAGCCCTTGCGCTGCAAGGTGGGCAACAAATCCTCGTTGTACAGCGCATATTGGCGCGCCACCATGGCACCGGTTCTTTCGGCAATGGCGGCCAGACTATTTTGTGTGTAGGGCCCCGATTTCAAACCCTGCAAACTGGCCATCACATGCGGCTCGGCGCGCACCTCAAAAAACTCATCCAGATTGGACGACACGATGCACAGGTAGCGCAGGCGTTCCAACACCGGCACTTCCGGGCGATGCGCCCAATCGAGCACACGCTCGTTGAAGGCCAAAATGCTCAGATCGCGGTCCAGCAGGGCTTGCCGATCGTCTGCTGCTGAAGTCTCGACTTTTGAATGAACCATGGCGTTGCTTGAAGGAATCAAAAATTTATTCTAGGAATGTGCCGTGTCAATTTGATGACAAGTCAGTGAATCAGGCACGTGGGTGCGCGTCTCCGCCCACAGAAACCAAATTCGACTTGAACATCTCTACCGTCCTCGGCCAACCAAAAGCCTCGGCGCGTTGACGCGCTTCGCTGCGCGGCACTTGCAGACACTGTTGAAACGCGGCACTCAGATCTTCAGACAACACGCCACCCGTGGCCTCGCCATCGCCATCACCTAAAACCTGCAAGGGCCCGTCCACCGGAAAGGCCGCCACAGGTGTGCCACAGGCCATGGCTTCGAGCATGACCAAACCGAATGTTTCGTTGCGCGAAGGGAACACAAACACATCGGCAGCGGCATACACATCGGCCAACTGCTGGCGTGGCAGCACGCCCATCCAGACCACATCCGGGTATCGCGCCTTGAGTTGCGCCTCCAGCGGGCCCACGCCACACACGATGCGGGTGCCCTGCAGTTGCAAGTCCAGAAAGGCATCGATGTTTTTTTCGTACGAAACACGGCCGACAAACAGCGCATAGGGGCGATCCCGGCCTTGCAACTCTGGGATTTCCAAGGGCACGGCACGGTGCTCAAATAAATCCAGATCGACACCGTGCGTCCAGGGCTTGAGCGACTTGAAGCCACGGCTTTGCAACATATTGAGAACGCCTTGCGTGGGCACCATCACACCCGATGACGGCCTGTGAAAGTGGCGAAACAAGCCGTAACCCAAAAACAAGGGCACGCGCAACGCGGCCTTGAGAATTTCAGGAAACTTGGTGTGAAACGCGGTGGTGAATTTCCACCCCTTTTTCAGACAATGTTTGCGCGCTGCCCAACCCAATGGGCCTTCGGTGGCAATGTGGACCGCGTCGGGTTGCAGGGCATCGAGCATCGCAGCCAAGGCTTTGTAGGGACGCACCGCCAAGTCGATGCCGGCATAGCCTGGGCAACTGCGGTTTTTGAACAAACCAGGGTGCAGCACCGAGACATCCACCCCCAAAGGCCCCAGCGCTTGCACCAATTCGTGCAAGGTCGTGACCACGCCATTGACTTGCGGATGCCAAGCGTCGGTGATCAGTGCCAGTTTCATGCGACCACCGCCTCGGTCGCTAGCGCTCGGTTCACGACCAGCGCCTGGGCACCCCAGTGGATGATCTCCAGTCGCCCGTCTGCATGCTCGACCAAGGCCGTTCGGCTTTCCACCCAATCGCCGTCGTTGCAATACAAAATGCCATTCACATCGCGGATTTCGGCGTGGTGAATGTGCCCGCACACCACGCCATCAAAACCACGGCGCTGTGCCTCGTGCGCGACGGCCACTTCGAAGTCGCTGATGAAGTTGACCGCCTTTTTGACCTTGAGCTTGAGGTAGGCTGACAAAGACCAGTATTCCAGCCCGATGCGGGCCCTGAAGCTGTTCAGGTGCCGGTTGATCTTGAGGGTCAACTCGTACAACCAGTCCCCCACATGCGCCAGCCACTTGGCGCACTGGATCACACCATCAAAATGGTCGCCATGCACCACCCAGAGCTTGAGTCCCGTGGCCGTGGTGTGTGCGGTGTCGTGCACCACCTCGACACCGCCAAACGCGTGCCCCACAAAATGCCGGGCAAATTCATCGTGGTTGCCCGGCACGTAGATCACGCGGCACCCTTTGCGCGCTCGGCGCAACAGTTTTTGCACCACATCGTTGTGGCTTTGCGGCCAAAACCAACGTCTGCGCAACTGCCAACCATCCACAATATCGCCCACCAAATACAGCATGTCGCTGGGGTGGTGTTTCAAAAAATCGAGCAAAGCCTCGGCCTGAAAACCTGGCGTGCCAATGTGCAAGTCTGAAATGAAAATCGCCCGCAAGCGCGGTCGGCCTGCTGGCGTGTCTTCGTCATCAAAACCCTCACCACCGCCCGCATTCGTCATTGGCGAATCCAGACGAAAAGCACTCTCAAGATCCGCATGTGCGGTTTTAAAAAGTGCCGTATTTTGCTGCGGGGCCGGTGGGAGGATCATGCCGAACCCGCCGAAAAATGCTTGCGGTAGCGTGCAGGCAAATCCGCCGTGCGCATCATCATGGGCAAGTCGGCGGTATTGAAGTCCGGGTCCCAGGCGGGTGCCCCCAAAACCTTGGCACCCAGCCTCAAATAGCCTTTGATGAGCGCAGGCGGCTCGATCGGCAAACTGTGGTCCAGCTCTTCCACCGGCAAAGGCAGGCGGGGCCGGACATGGTGCTGGATATCGGCCAGGTGGGTTTGGCGCAACTGGTGCCAGATGCTGGCAGCCACATTGCCTGTGACCACGCCGTTGTGCAACATGGGGATGCTGGCGCACCCGATCATGGTGTCCAGACGGTTGCGGTCCATGAACTCGAACAAAGCCCCCCACAAGGCCATGATCACACCGCCCTGGCGGTGCTCGGCATGCACACAACTGCGGCCCAGCTCCACCATGCGGTTGCGCATGCCGCGCAGGCGGGTCAAATCAAACTCGGTGTCGCTGTAAGTACTGCCTGCGCGTTTGGCTTGGGCAGGCGTGAGCACACGGTAAGTGCCGATCACCCGCGCCGTTTGGCTGTGCCGCACCAACAGGTGTTCGCAATAATCGTCAAATAAATCGATGTCATGACCGGGCACCTTGCACGACAAGCGCGCCCCCATTTCGGTGCCAAAGACGTCAAACCTCAGTCTTTGCGCTTCGCGGACTTCGTCTTGATGCTTTGCCCAAGTGACGTGAATAGCGTTTTGGGCGCGGCGAGGCAAGAAATCCACAGCGGAGTTGGACTGCGCCGGATGAAGTAACCCCCTGGGCAAACTGATCGGGGACAACGCGAACGTTGGATTTGGCAACTCTTTCATGTCCAGCTCTCCTTTGAATCAATGACGCCATGATCCAAAGGTGCAATGACACAGAAAAGTCGTTTGCGTTAATGTTTTGTGACACCGCGATGTTTTGCAACATGCTCACCGCATCGCAGGGCAAGCCCAGTTGCGCAAAAATTTCGTGAAATGGAGGGTGGCGGGTGTCCATGTGCTGTGCCCCTTATTTTTCCAATACGTAGTGTCCGGGTGCATCGTCCAGGGGCGACAAACCCATGTCGGGTGCGCCCATGCCGGGCAATGCCCCCAGTTCGCCAGAATGGTCTCGCAACCAAGCCTGCCAATGCGGCCACCACGAACCGTCATGCCTGGCTGCCGCTTGCAGCCAAGCATCGGGGTCCAGATACGGCCCGTCGTGTGGCCGGGTCAGCACTCGGTAGCTGCGCCCCGGCACTCCAGGCGGGTTGACGATGCCCACGTTGTGCCCCCCTGACGTCAACAAGAAGGTGGTGTCCACATTCGTCAGCAGATGCAATTTATGCACCGAACGCCATGGTGCGACGTGGTCACGCTCGGTGCCAATGGCATAGATCGGACATTGAATTGCGGTCAAAGCCACCGGCTTGCCGTTCACGGGGTAACGGCCGCTGGCCAGATCGTTGTTCAAAAACATGCGCCTTAAATATTCGGCATGCATGCGGTAGGGCAAGCGGGTGCCATCGGCGTTCCAGGCCATCAGATCGCTCATGGGTGCGCGCTCGCCCAATAAATAATCTTTCAACAAACGCGACCAGATCAGGTCGTTCGAGTTCATCCACTGGAACGCTCCCGCCATTTGCGTGCTGTCCAGATAGCCTCGGTCCCACATGATGTCTTCCAAGTGCGCGACCTGGCTGTCATCGATGAACAGCTCCAGCTCACCGGGCTCGGTAAAGTCGGTCTGTGCTGCCAGCAGCGTGATGCTGGTCAAGCGATCGTCGGCGTCTCTGGCCATGGCCGCAGCCGCAATGCTCAGCAGCGTACCGCCCAGGCAATACCCGACTGCATGCACTTTGCGTCTGGGCAACACGGCGCACACCACCTCCAAGGCATCCATCACGCCCATGCGCAAATAATCGTCCAGATCCAGGTCGCGGTCATCGCCCCCGGGATTGGCCCAGGACATGGCCAACACGGTGTGCCCCTGATCCACCAGATACTTGATCAGCGAGTTGTGCGGCGACAAATCAAGGATGTAGTACTTCATGATCCACGACGGCACGATCAACACCGGCTCGGGGTGCACCTGGTCGGTGGTGGGTGTGTACTGGATCAGCTCCATCAGTGGGTTGCGGTAAATGACCCGCCCCGGCGTAACGGCCACATTGCGCCCCACTTGGTAAGCCTCGGCACCATGGGGTGGCTGGCCCGTCTGCCAGCGATGGGTGTCCTCCAGCCAGTTCTGAAAACCCTGACGCAAATTGGCCCCCATGGTTTGCTGGGTGCGCTCCAGCACCTCGGGGTTGGTCATGACGAAATTGGCGGGAGAGACCATGTCAAGACACTGGCGGGCCGCGAAATTGACCACCGACTCGTGGTGTGGCGAAACCCCACGCACCCCAGTCGTCGCCTCTTGCCACCATTGTTGCGTGAGCAAAAAAGACTGGCTCATCGCATTGAACGGCCAAGCCTGCCAAGCCGGGTGCACAAAACGCGTGTCGTACAGCAAGGGCTCAATGCAGGGTTTGCAGTCGTCTATTTGGGCTAGGGCAACGAATTGCGTCCACTGCTGCAGACTTTGCACCGCGAGTTGCAGCAGCTTGAGTTGTTCAGCAGGGTTCAAAAACAGGTGTGTCACCCAGTCGTCAAACGCCATCCGCAAAGACGCTGTAGAAACACCATGCGTGTAAGGCGACAACTGGGTGTGTGCCCAACGGTCCAACATGGGCCCAGGACGCGGGACATCAACAGAGCGGGAGTGGCGGTGAATGTTCACACCACCATGCTAGGCCTCACGCAGGCCTTTGAACATTCACCGATCGGTGCATGCCATGCCCATCGGAGGGTACAGACCCTCCGGCCAAGTTCAGAGCATCATGCTCAACTGGAATACCGAGTTGGGCGCTCTCGGGATGAAAGGCGCTGGCATGGGTTTCAGTCGGAATTGACCGAGCATGGATGTGACACGCGCATCACGGGGGACCAAGGGCACCGCCACATCGTCAAGGGTCTGCTCCGAAAGGGCTTCCTGGAGATGCCGCTGAATCTCGGACTCCAGCGACTTCATCGGGTGTGCGTCATCCGGGTACACCTCGTCAAAGCTGTGCACCACTTCGAAGTGCTTCACCACGTCCCACAAAGTGATGTCTTCCGGATTGCCACGAATCTGGTAACCGCCGCCCGGACCACGGTGCGCGCGGATCAGACCGGCCTCGCGCAGCTCTTTCAGGATCGACTCGGTGTACGAGGACGACAGCCCTAAACCCGAGGCAATTTCTTCCGTTGTCACGGGTTCCACGACTGAACGAGAAGTAATAAAAACCGCGATATCGACGGCTTTGGCTGTTTTCTTCAAGATCATGGCTCGCTCCTAGTTTGAGTGGTTATTGTATTGTTTAAACAAACAAAAACCATGCATTACCTGTTTTTATCCCAAATAAATATCTTTATGGCATAAAATACCTACTCAATACATAGACAAACTCATGAACACCCAGCACTTGCAAAGTCCGGCGTTTTACCGCATCGGCGCGATCTCGAAGCTCAGCGGCATCCCGGTGCCGACCTTGCGTGTCTGGCAAACGCGTTACAACGCGTTTTCGCCCGCCACAACGCAAGGGCAACACCGGCTGTACAACGACGATGATTTACGCAAGGCAGCGCTTCTCAAAACCCTGACCCGCCAGGGTCACGCCATCAGCTTGATTGCAGGTTTGACCAACGCCCAGCTGCAACAACTGCTGCAAACCAGTGCCGATATGGCGCGAGCCCCCTTGCAAAGCCTAGAAGCCGCCAGCCCAAGTCAGGGCGCGTGGGGCGTGGTGGGAAAAAGCCTGGCCGAACGATTGCAATCGACAGACTTCCAAGCATCGCGCCAGGGTCACGCCCTGCACATGAGGCGGGTGTGGGCCGACCTGAATGAAGCCCTGAAAGGCCCACTGGCTGGCCCATCGGACGAGCGCTTGGATGTCTTGCTGGTGTCGGTCAACAGTTTGAATGACCAGGCAGCGCAGCAGATTCTGACTCTGTCGCAACACCACAACGCCAGACTCACGGTGGTGCTGTATGGCTATGGCCAGACCCACGCGCTCGCTCAACTGAGCCGCGCCGCATGCCAAGTGCACCGCAACACACTGGACGATTCAGCATTGGCCGACATCGTCCAAAGCGCCCGCCCTGCGTGGGTGGCGCCCACACGGTCATGGCGTGATACCGGGCAAGCGATCCCTCCACGGCAGTTTTCCGACGCGGTGCTGCAGCGTGTGGCCAACATCCCCAGCCAAGTGCTGTGTGAATGCCCGAAACATGTGGCCGAGCTCATCGGGCAACTGGGTCGGTTCGAAGAGTACAGCCGCGACTGTCTGAACCAGAGCCCCAAAGACACCGAACTGCACACCCACCTGAACGCCATGGCCGCCTCGGCGCGGGCCTTGTTTGAAGAAGCGCTGCAAATGGTGGCCGCACACGAAGGCATCTCGCTGCAAGAGCAGGCGTGATCGGCACCCCCAGCAAGTTACCTGCATAGTCACCCGCGAAGTCAGCCTGATGAAACGCCATGTCGCAGCCACCCTTTTGGTGGTTTTGGGCCTGTTGGTCGTCGACAGCCATGTCAACTGGGTCCCGCATGACGACGGCACCTTGTTGGAAGTGAGTGGCCGCGTGTTTGACCCCAAAGGCTGGGCATCGGAACACTGGCGGCAACTTCACACGGATTGCCGAGGGGTCAACAGCGATGTGCCCCAGGCCACCGCCAACGCGGTGCTACAGGCCATCCAGCAACACAGCCTGCCCGACTCAAAAGAGGCCCAGCTTTTGCAATTGCGCCAGCAGGGCAATTGGGCCTTGGCTGAGGTGACCTTCAAAACACTCAACCCCAGCATCTTGTTTTTGCGCCAGACAGAGGGTGTCTGGCAAATCCAGGACAGCGCGGTCTGGAGTGGCTCCACCGCCCCGTGGCATGCCGCCAATTTTGTGCGCCGCTACCTGCGCCAGCAAGCCCCCGCAATTTGGGCTCAATTGCATGAAACGTGGCCTGAATCCCTGCTCGATTGCTTCGAGATCGACCTCGTGCGTTACGGCCAGGGACCGGGCGGTCTCGGACCTGTCGACCTGAGCGTGAAAGACCGCCCATGACTTACCGCGTCGTCTGGTTCAAACGCGACCTGCGCCTACAAGACCACGCCGCCCTGGCGCACGCCGCACGCCAAGGGCCCGTGCTGTGCCTCTACATAGTCGAGCCCGATTTGTGGGCGCAGCCGGATGCGGCTTTGCAACACTTCGAATTTGTGCGCGAATCCCTGCAGGAACTGCAGCACGCGCTGCACACACTGGGCGGCAGTTTGCAAGTGCGCGCTGGCAATGCCGTGCAGGTGCTGGCCACGCTGCACGCGCAAGCGCCATTTGCCGAGCTCGTGGCGCACGAGGAAACCGGCAACGCCTTCACTTTTGAACGTGATTTGCAAGTGGGTGCATGGTGCCGAAACCAAGGTGTTGCCTGGACCGAAATGGCTCAGTTTGGCGTCGTACGACGCCTGAAAAGTCGCAACACCTGGCAAGCCCGTTGGGAAGCCCACATGGCCGCACCGCAAGCCGTATTGCCGGATTTACGCTTTTTTAATTCGTCTGAAAATAGCGGCCCTGAAGTGATGGCCCCACCGCCCGGCCTGCAGCACAACCCTGCGCAGCGCCAGCGTGGTGGACGCAGCGCGGCACTGAGCACCCTGCACAGTTTTTTGGACGCACGGGCGCTGGGTTACCGGGGCGGCATCTCGTCGCCGCTGTCTTCGCCCGATGCGTGTTCACGCCTGTCCGCCTACCTGGCCTGGGGTTGCATCAGCCTGCGCGAAGTGGTGCAAAGCACGCGCGCCATGCTGGATGCCCTGCCGCCGCAAGCGGGTCGGCACCGGGCAGGCCTGGTGGGTTTCATGAGCCGCTTGTATTGGCACTGCCACTTCATCCAGAAGCTCGAGAGCGAGCCCGAAATCGAGTGGCGCAACATGCACCCCGGCTACGACGGCCTGCGCGAAGACGGCTGGAACGACGAGCACTTTGCGGCACTGACTTCAGCGCGCACCGGTTGGCCCATGGTGGACGCCTGCGTGGTCATGCTGCACGAAACGGGTTGGCTCAACTTTCGCATGCGGGCCATGCTGGTGTCGGTGGCGGCATACCCGTTGTGGCTCGACTGGCGGCCAGTAGGCCAATGGCTGGCCACCCAGTTCCTGGACTACGAACCGGGCATCCATTGGAGCCAGTTGCAAATGCAGTCAGGCACCACGGGCATCAACACCACACGGGTTTACAACCCCATCAAACAAGCACAAGACCACGATCCCAAAGGTATTTTTGTGCGCCGCTGGCTGCCGCACATGCGGCGCGTGCCCGACACCTGGCTTTTTGAACCGTGGCGTATGCCACCCGAAGTGCTGCGCCACTGTGGCCTGACCGTGGGCACAGGGCCGGACGCAGACATTCCCGAGCCCCTGGTCGATCTGGCCGAAGCCACCCGCACATCCAAAGCGGCGCTGCACGCGCGTCGGGCCGAGCCCGATGTCAAAGCCGGAAAAAAAGCCATCGTCGACAAGCACGCCTCGCGCCGCATCAACGGCTTGAAAGCCACAAAAACAAAAGGCACGACCCGCTCAGGTGCTCGCAGCACATCACGGCAATCAGTGACCGACAACACCTCACCCAGCCCGCAGCTGGGCTTTGACTTTTGAACATGCGCACCACCCTTTTCTGGTTTCGAAACGACTTGCGCCTGCACGACCAGCGCGCCCTACAACGCGCGGCGGCACACGCCATTGCGCACAGCCAGCGCCTGCTGCTCGTCTATGTGCACGAACCCGCGCAAGACGAAGCGACCGCATGGGGCTTTCGCCGCATGGGTCAACACCGCAGGCGCTTTGTGGCTGACACGCTGCATGAGCTGCAAGCTTCGTTGCACGCCCTGGGCCAACAGCTGGTTTTATTGCACGGTGCCGTGGCCGACGTGCTGCCCGCCTGCGCACGCCACTTTGCAGCCGACACCGTGTTTGGCGAAGACATCGCCGCACCCGAAGAACAAGCCCAGGTACAGGCCTTGCGTGATGCCGGTCTCACGGTGCACACCGTGTGGCAATCCAGCCTGCTCGAGCCCGAGGCCCTGCCTTTTGATGTGACCGAAATGCCGCAAGTGTTCACGGTGTTTCGCCAACGCATCGAAGCTGCGGGCCTTCAGCCCTTGCCACCGTTGCCAGCCCCTGTGCAGCTGCCCGCGCCGCCGGAAGCCTTGACCACCCTGCCCGGCTGGACAGCAGACGCCGCCACGCTGCTGCAAGCACACACGCAAGATGCCGCGCACGAACGCGCCAACTTTCCCTACACCCAAGCCCATTGCCGGGGCGGCGAAAGCAGCGCCTTGGCGCACCTGCAAAACTACCTCACGCCCCCTTGGCCCGACCGCTACAAGCAAACCCGCAATGCCTTGCAAGGACGACACACCAGCAGCCACTGGTCACCCTGGCTGGCCACGGGCGCGGTATCGGCGCGCACTGTGTGGACTGCGTTGCAAGCTTACGAGCAACAACACGGTGCCAACGATGGCACCTATTGGCTGTGGTTTGAACTGCTGTGGCGCGACAACTTTCGGTTTTTGCACCGGCAACAGGGCCGCCAGCTGTATGCCGCACGGGGCTTGTCGCGGCTGCCCGCGCCCTCCCATTTTCCAAAAGACTTTCAGCGCTGGTGCAGCGGCAATACGGGCGAGCCCATCGTCGATGCGGGCATGCGCGAGCTGGCCGCCACGGGCTTCACCTCCAACCGAATGCGCCAGATCGTGGCCAGCTATCTGGTGCACGACCTGTCCTGCGACTGGCGTGCGGGTGCGGCCTGGTTCGAGTCGCAGCTGGTCGACTTTGACGTCTGCAGCAACCAAGGCAACTGGCTGTATGTCAGTGGCCGGGGCACCGACCCGCGTGTGGGCAGGCGCTTCAACCCCGTCAAACAAACACAAGACCACGACCCCCAAGGCCGCTACCAGAAGGTCTGGCTGTAAAGCTGAACAGGCTTTGAACAAGCCCGATAATCCCAGCCATGTACGGAATTCAATCCTGGGGTGACACCCTGCGCTTGCTGGTCGAGTTGTCGGCGACCGCAGCCTTTGCCCTTTCTGGCCTGATGGAAGCGGCGCGCAAGCGGCTCGATGCGGTCGGCGTGTGTGTGGTGGCATTTTTGACTGCGTTTGGTGGCGGCACGCTGCGTGATTTGCTGCTCGACCAACGCCCCTTCTTTTGGGTTCAACACACCGAGATGCTCTGGGGCGTGCTGGCCCTGTGCGTGATGGCCATGTTGTTCATGCGCCAGCGGCATTTTGAGGTCACAGAAAAAGCCATTCTCTGGCCCGACGCGCTGGGCCTGGGCCTGTTCACCGCAACGGGTGTGCACCACGCGCTGCAAGCGCTCATGCCCGGCGTGGTTGCGGTGCTGATGGGCCTGATCACCGGGGTGTTTGGTGGCGTACTGCGCGACATGGTGTGCAATGAAATCCCCACCGCCTTCAAGGACCATCGGCCCTATGCGGTGTGCGCCTTTGCAGGGGGCTGGACCTATGTGGGCCTGTGGACCCTCGATGCACCCGGCTGGTTGGCGCTGCTGGGCTGTCTCGTCGTGACCGTGGGCTTGCGCGCCTTGGCGCTTTGGCGCAACTGGCAATTACCCGCCTGGCGCGCCTGAATCACCGACGCCTGAAACCCCATGAACCCAAACGCCCCTGCCTTGCTTGGCGGCCTCCTGTTTTCGCTGGCGGCCGGGCTCATGTGGGGTCTGGTGTTTGTAGGTCCCTTGATGCTGCCCGAGTACCCCGCCGCGCTGCACACCTTCGGCCGCTATTTGGCCTTTGGCCTCATCGCGCTGCCGCTGGCATTTGTGGACCGCGCCGACATCCGACGTCTCAGCCGCACCGACTGGCTCGCCGCACTCAAGCTGGCCGCTATTGGCAATGTGCTTTATTACCTGTTTCTGGCCAGCGCCATTCAGCGTGCCGGTGGCGCGCTGCCCACCATGATCATTGGCACTTTGCCCGTGGTGATCGCCATCTCGGCCAACGTGCTCAACCACCAGCGTGACGGGCGGTTTCCTTGGCTGAAACTCGCCCCCCCGCTGGCGCTGATCCTGCTGGGCATTGCCTGTGTCAACCATGTGGAATGGACGGCCCTCGTGCAAAACCCGGCGGGCGACACAACGCGCTACATCACGGGCGCCGTGCTGGCCGTGGGCGCGGTGGTTTGCTGGACTTGGTACCCCCTGAAAAACGCCGACTGGCTGCGCGGCCACCCCGACCGCAACCCCCGCGTCTGGGCCACAGCGCAAGGCCTGGCCACCTTGCCGCTCGCCCTGCTGGGTTATGCCGCTTTTTGGCTGTGGACGAGCGTCACCCACGACCCACTGCCCATGCCGCTGGGGCCACGCCCATTCGAATTCATCGGCCTCATGATGGCCATTGGCCTGTTCGCTTCTTGGCTGGGCACGCTGTGCTGGAATGCGGCCAGCCAACGCCTGCCCACCGCGCTGGCCGGGCAACTGATCGTGTTCGAAACCTTGGCGGCGCTGGCTTACGCCTTTTGGCTGCGTGGCCAATGGCCCGAACCACTCACGCTGACCGGCATTGCGCTGCTGGTGGCGGGGGTGATTGGCGGGGTGCGGGTCAAAGCGGTTTGAGGTGCCAACGCCAACGCCAA
>JAGNWH010000011.1:14521-20564 GCA_017986055.1 Limnohabitans sp.
CTTACGCCTTTTGGCTGCGTGGCCAATGGCCCGAACCACTCACGCTGACCGGCATTGCGCTGCTGGTGGCGGGGGTGATTGGCGGGGTGCGGGTCAAAGCGGTTTGAGGTGCCAACGCCAACGCCAAGGCCACTCAAAACTGACGCCACACCACCAAGCCCACAGACTGGCGGCCAATGACGGGCATGAGCCCGTACCGGTCCATCCACCACGCGCCCAAAGCCGCCCCCGCGATGTGCGAGGCCATGTCCAAATAGGCACTCGAGCGCTTGGCACCCTTCGATATTTGGTAGCTCTCTGAAAGCACGATGCCCGCGCTGCTGACGGCAAAACCGATCCATGCGCGGTCCTCTGAATCGCTGTAAAACCGTGTGACAGCTCCCGCCAACAAGCCCCCGCCTGCGGCGTGGGCCAGTTCGCTGCTCAACCCGTCATAGGCATGACAGGTGCCCATGAGCCCGCAAAGTACACCTGCCCAGAATTTTTTCACAGCCAACGCTCCATTCACGGCACCCAAGACAGATGCCCAAGATGCAGAACACCGCACCAAGCGGCCTCTGCCAGTTGTGAATTTATAAGCTGTGCAATTCAAATAAACAGTGCGGCACCGCACTTAAAAGTGGGGCACTCAAAACCTCACGCCAATACCTGTTGTGCGGCCAGCAGATACAGCGGGATACCCAACAAAATATTGAACGGAAAAGTAAGCCCCAAGGACATGCCAAAGTACAGCGAGGGGCTGGCCTCTGGAATGGCATGGCGGATGACCGCGGGCACCGCAATGTAAGACGCACTGGCCGACAACACCATCAACAAGGCACCGTTACCCGCCGACATGCCCAACGTCCATGCCAACAACAATGCCAAGCCGGCATGAACCAGGGGGCCCAGCACGGCATACACCACGAGCCAGGGCGATTGCCCTTTGAGCTGCCCCATGTTGCGCGCCGCCAGCAAGCCCATATCAAGCAAGAAGAAGGCGAGCATGCCTTTGAACAGGTCCACAGAAAACGGCTTCATGGCCGACTGACCCGCTTCGCCCGTCATCAAACCAATCAGCATGGCGCCAAGCAAAAGCAGTTGTGCACCGTCCGTCAGCGCTTCGTGCCATATTTTCCCCAGTGGCGGGTTGCTGCCGAGCAGCGGCTTCTCGCCACGCTCAGCCAAGTCGGGGCCAGCACGGCTGTTCATGCGGCGACGCACATGGTTGGCCATGACCACCGCGAACACGATCGCTGGCGACTCCATCAGGGCCATGGCAGCCGCCATGTGGCCACCAAATGCCACACCGTGGTTGTCCAAATACTGCGAGGCCGTGATGAAAGTGACGGCACTGACCGATCCGTAAGTGGCAGCAACGGCCGCCGCATCAAAGCCCGACAAGAAACGGCGCAACACCACGTAACCGATCAGCGGCACAGAAAATGCCATAGCCAGTGCAGCCCCTAAGTCCACAAGGACGCCAGGGGTCAGCCCCGACTGCGCCAAAGCAAACCCACCCTTCAGGCCCAAGGCCATGAGCAAATACAGAGACAAGAAACGGGAAATGGGCGGGGGAATTTCCAGATTTGACTTCAAAGAACCGGCCAAAATGCCGAACACAAAGAACAAAATGGCGGGATCGGTGAAGTTGCTCATTTCAATCTGCAAGCATCAGTCAAAGATCTCGTGCAACCATGACTTCTTGCGCTTGTACCCGTCTCTGTCTCCGTAGCCAAAGCGCTGATCCCCATAAGCTGGCTGATGAGGCGGCATTGGGGCGCTTTGGCCGGCCTGATGCATCGGCGCAACTTGTACCGGTGTCGCCGCGACAGCGCGCTCGAGCAATTTGTCCAGCTCGCCACGGTCCAGCCAAATGCCTCGGCAGGCTGGGCAATAGTCGATCTCGACACCCTGGCGCTCGGCCATGACGAGAGGGGTGTCAGTGCAGGTGGGACATTTCATGATGACGCCTTTGAATTTGGACAAACGAAGCATTGGTTTAAAGCCGTTGCAGATTTTTCAGCAGTGATTTTTCGAGTCATTGGTGCTGGAATTTACCGCTCCAAATAGCAATGAAAAAGCAGATAATTGCTGATTCATAATCCCGAAAAACCTCATCATGCGCACCACCTTTAACTACAAGCATTTGTATTATTTTTGGGTTGTTGCCAAGGAAGGTGGCATCACCCGGGCTGCAGACAAACTCGACATGGCCGTGCAAACCGTCAGCGCCCAAGTGCGTGAACTGGAGCGCTCGTTGGGTTACGCCCTGCTCAAACCCGCAGGGCGCGGACTGGTGCTGACCGATGCGGGACTGGCGGCCATGCAGCAAGCCGATCAAATTTTTCAGTTGGGTGAAGACCTGCCATCCAAGGTCCGAGACGCCGTCAGCTCACCCACCGTGCGTTTGGCGGCAGGCATCTCTGACGGCCTGCCCAAGCTGGTGGTGCGCCGCCTGATGCAAGCCGTGATGGGCGAACCTAATTTACGATTGATATGCCACGAAGGAGAATTTGACAGGCTGTTGGGTGACTTGGCCCTGCACCGCCTGGACGTGGTCTTGTCAGACCGCCCCGCTCCGAGCAATGCCAACATCAAGCTGTACAACCATGCACTGGGCTCGTCAGCCGTGTCGTGGTATGGCAGCGCAGCGCTGGTCAAGTCGGCCAAAATCAATTTTCCAGCCAGCCTCGCCGAAGTGCCTGTGCTGCTGCCCACTGGCCACACCGCGGTGCGCACCCGACTGGACCACTGGTTCGAGCAACATGCCATCACACCTCGCATCGTGGGTGAGTTCGAAGACAGCGCCTTGCTCAAAACCTTTGGTGAAAGTGGCATGGGTGTGTTCCCAGCCGCCGAATGGGTACACGACGAGTTATTGGCGCACTACGACGTGCAACGGCTGGGACCGTGCGAAGGCGTGAAAGAAAACTTCTTCGCCATCGGCACCGAAAAGAAAGTGCAACACCCGCTGGTTCAGCAGCTTTTGCAAGCCACAAACTCAGCCGACTGAAAAGAAAAAAAGCCCCCGGTACGAATGACACGGGGGCTTTTGGAGACACGCTGCGCTTCAGGACTTGGCAGAGCGCACGCTCAGCAGCATGGTCGCGGCCAAGATGCCCACCACCACACCCAAGGAAATGCCCACTGGAATCTTGAACACGTCAATCAAGCACATCTTGGTGCCGATAAACACCAGGATCACGGCCAGACCGTAGTTGAGCAGGTGGAACTTGTTGGCCACAGCCGCCAACAAAAAGTACATGGCACGCAAACCCAGGATAGCGAACACGTTGCTGGTCAAGACGATGAAAGGGTCCGAGGTGATGGCAAAAATCGCCGGTATCGAATCCACGGCAAAGATCACGTCGGTCAATGCGATCAAGCAAATGACCATGAACAGGGGTGTTGCGATCTTCTTGCCGTTTTCAAAAGTCCAGAATTTTTCACCATCGTAATTCTGGCTGACAGGCAAAACTTTGCGCAGCAACTTCAGCGCTGGGTTGTCTTCTAGGTCGGGCTCCTGGCCCGCTGCCCACCACATCTTGACGCCCGTGAGGATCAAGAAAGCGCCAAACACATACAACACCCAATGGAACTCTGACAACAACCAGCCCCCCACCAAAATCATGAGGGTGCGCAGCACGATGGCACCAATGATGCCGATCATGAGCACACGCTTCTGGAAATTTGTGGGCACAGCGAAATAAGTAAAAATCATCAAGAAGACAAAAATGTTGTCCACTGCCAATGATTTTTCAATCAGATACCCGGTGAGAAACTCCAAAGATTTGGTGTTGGCGATCTCCACCGAACCCGTGGTGTCCTTGATGGCCCACCAGAACAAACCGTTGAACAAGAAGCTGAGTGCGATCCAGATCAGTGACCAGTTCAGCGCTTCTTTGACGCCAATATCATGCGAGCCCTGTTTTTTGAGCACCACAAAATCCACAAACAGCGATACCAGCACGATGGCCACAAAAGAAGCCCAGAGCCACAGGGGCGCGATGGTTTCCATAAAACACCTTTGCGTTATTAAAGACAATTCAACGGTCAAAAAGACCTGCATTAGCGGGAGAAAGAGGCACCCTGTCACGCGCTAACTACACCGATTAACCTCATTTATTTTACTGAGTTACTTAACATGACACTCTTGAAAAAACAGAATGTAGCACTTGGAATTGGTGCTGTTAAATAACGCTCGCAATGGGCAACATGCACGGAATCTGTCCACTGGATGTGCCATGTCCCTTTTCAACTCACTGCGGTCGCTTGTGCAAAAAACCATGCCCACCCGCGAAACCCTTGCACAACACAGCTGGCTCCAACCGATCGCTCACCAGCTGCTGCATCCACAATTGTGGCGACTGCAACACGAGTCGGTGGCAAGGGGCGTGGCGATTGGGACTTTTTGGGCGTTTGTGATCCCGCTGGGTCAAACTTTTGCGGCGGCAGCACACTGCACTTGGTGGCGAGGCAATATTCCAGCGGCAGCCATCATGACCATGCTCACCAATCCTTTGACATTCGGTTTTTGGCTTTGGTTGGCTTACCCTGTTGGCAGCTTTTTTCTAGGGCTGCCGATCACCCCTGACGCCTTGCCGACCACGGGATGGGGTGAAAGTTTGCGGGAAATCGGTGGCCCTGTCCTGCTGGGCATGGGGATTTTTGGATTCGGCGGCGCCGTCTTGTCTTACCTGTTGGTCAAACTGAGCTGGCGCATCAGAGTGGCATTTAAACGCCATCGGTCCAATGTACGCGCATCCAGGGGCTGATCGGTCATCCCTGGCTTAGCTGAATGGGGACCCCGGGCTTGACCCAGGGTCCATCCCTCAAACCCGCTCGATGATCAGTGCAATGCCCTGACCCACGCCAATGCACATGGTGCACAGTGCATAGCGGCCTGCGGTTTGCTGCAAGCGGTTGATGGCCGTGGTGGCCAGGCGGGCACCCGATGCCCCCAGCGGGTGACCCAAAGCAATCGCACCGCCCCAGGCGTTCACGCGGGCATCGTCGTCTTTCAGACCCAACATGCGCAGCACGGCCAGGCCTTGTGCGGCAAAGGCTTCGTTCAGTTCGATCACATCCATGTGGTCGATGGTCAAGCCGGTTTGCGCCAACACCTTGAGCGTGGCAGGGGCCGGGCCAATGCCCATGACGCGCGGTGCCACACCGGCTGTGGCCATGCCCACGATGCGTGCTTTGGGCGTCAGGCCGTTTTTGGCGGCGGTGGCTTCGTCGGCCAACAACAAGGCGCATGCGCCATCGTTCACGCCCGAGGCATTGCCTGCGGTCACGGTGCCGTCCGGACGCACCACGCCTTTGAGCTTGGCCAGCGCTTCGAGGCTGGTCTCACGCGGGTGTTCATCGGTGTCCACCCAAACAGCATCGCCCTTTTTCTGGGGGATGCTCACGCCCACAATTTCACGGGCCAGATGGCCGGCCTTGATGGCAGCCACTGCACGCAGCTGGCTGTTGTAGGCCATCAGATCTTGCGCTTCGCGTTCAATTTTGTAGTCGGTCGCGACGTTCTCGGCGGTCTCGGGCATCGAGTCAACGCCGTACTGCGCCTTCATCAGTTTGTTGACAAAGCGCCAGCCAATGGTGGTGTCATAGACCGCGTTGTTGCGGCTGAAAGCGCTCTCGGCTTTGGGCATCACGAAAGGCGCGCGGCTCATGCTCTCCACACCACCGGCAATCATCAAACCGGCCTCGCCTGCCTTGATGGCGCGAGCAGCGGTGCCAATCGCGTCCAAGCCCGAACCGCACAGGCGGTTGATGGTGGCACCGGGCACATCGATCGGCAAACCGGCCAGCAAGCTGCTCATGTGGGCCACGTTGCGGTTGTCTTCACCGGCCTGGTTGGCGCAGCCGTACAGCACGTCGGTCACGGCGGCCCAGTCCACATTCGGGTTGCGGGCCATCAGGGCACGCAAGGGCACAGCGCCCAAATCGTCCGCGCGAACGCTGGACAGAGCGCCACCGTAACGGCCGAAAGGGGTACGAATCGCGTCGCAAATGTAGGCTTGGTTCATGTTTTGAGTCTCCGAATTGATGTTGC
>JAGNWH010000011.1:20664-38715 GCA_017986055.1 Limnohabitans sp.
AAGGGCACAGCGCCCAAATCGTCCGCGCGAACGCTGGACAGAGCGCCACCGTAACGGCCGAAAGGGGTACGAATCGCGTCGCAAATGTAGGCTTGGTTCATGTTTTGAGTCTCCGAATTGATGTTGCATGCATTTTATTGCATGTTTTGATGCTGGGCTGAATTGATTTTAGGTGTTGAATCCGCAATGGGTACGGGCGGCACTGCCCGGGCTCAGAGGCGCTTCGCTTTGCCACATCGCCCGAACAGCGCCGCCCGTACCCATTGCTCGTTACGTGGCCTTGTGATCGCAATCTCCCACGCAAGTGTGATGGGGTAAGGGGCCGCGGTGATGTGGCAAAGCGAAGCGCCTCTGAGCCCATTCCCTATGGCCCCATCGCAGGCTACCCAGTGCAGACATGAAGGACAATTGCACCATGCTGATCCAACCCTCACAAGCCGATGTGCGGCGCTTTTTTTGCGGCGTCTATGCCAAGGCCAAAACCGCTGCAACGCTCGAACCCATGGAAATGCTCGTCAGCCAATGGATTGATGAGCACCCCGAATACCACGCCGAACTGGCCGACATGGATGCCGCGCTGGCCAGCATGCACCAAGCCGATCCGAACAGGGAAAACCCCTTTTTGCACCTGTCCATGCACCTGTCCATCAGCGAACAATGCAGCATCGATCAGCCGCGCGGTATCCGCCAGGCGGTGGAACTGCTGACCCACAGACTCAACTCGCTGCACGATGCCCACCACCAAGCCATGGAATGCTTGGGTCGCATGGTCCACGAAAGCCAGCGCTCAGGGCGCATGCCCGATGGCGAGGCCTACATCGCGTGCGTGCAACGTCACGCCACCAAAGACTGATTCAGTCCACGGCGTGCAGCCATTGGGCATGGGCTGGCGTGAAAGGTAAAACGCTGAGACCAACGCCCACGAAGGCGGCCCTCGCCAGGCGCTGAACGGCCTGACGGCGTGACCTCAATTCACAACCAGGGGCAGTGGCAGATGAGATGCCCCAAAACGGCTCAAGCCGCCATGCGACTTTGGATGTGCGACAAGATGTCAGCCACAGCCACCTTGGTCGCTTCTGCATCGCGGCGATGCTGGTACTCGACCAAACCGTCCTTCAGACCTTTGTCACCGATGGTGATGCGGTGCGGCACACCAATCAACTCCCAGTCGGCAAACATGGCACCGGGGCGCTCGCCACGGTCGTCGAGGATCACGTCCACACCATCGGCCAGCAAAGCGCCGTAGATGCGCTCGGCCTCGGCCTTGACGGCTTCGCTTCGGTCCATGCCGATAGGGCAAACCACGGCTGTGAAAGGGGCAATCGCGTCAGGCCAAATGATGCCGCGCTCGTCGTGGTTTTGCTCAATGGCAGCGGCAGGCAAGCGTGTGATGCCAATGCCGTAGCAGCCCATTTCCAGGAACTGTGGCTTGCCGTTCTCGTCCAAGAAAGTGGCGTTCATGGCCTTGGAATACTTGGTGCCCAAATAGAACACATGGCCCACTTCGATGCCGCGCTCAATCGCCAACTCACCCTGGCCGTCGGGCGACTTGTCGCCTGCCACCACGTTGCGAATGTCGGCCACCAAGGCGGGCTCGGGCAAGTCACGGCCCCAATTCACGCCCGTGGTGTGGAAATCGACTTCGTTGGCACCGCAGATCCAGTCGGCCATCACCGCCACGTCGCGGTCAGCCACAAGGTGCACCGGTTTCTTCAGGTTCAACGGCCCCAAATAACCAGGCTTGCAGCCAAAGTGGTCTTCGATCTCGCTGAGCGTTGCAAAGCGGAAACCACCTTCCATGCCGGGCAGCTTGCCGACCTTGACCTCGTTCATGTCGTGGTCGCCACGCAGCAACAACAGCCAAACTTGCGACTTCACAATTTCGCCCTGCTCGTTCAGGGTGTCGGTGGCCAGCACCAAGGACTTGACGGTGGTGGACAAAGGCACATTCAGCAAAGCGGCCACGTCTTCACAGGTGCTCTTGCCGGGCGTAGCGGTCTTCGTCAAGGCTTGTGTGGCAGCACCGCGTGGCTGGCTCGGAGCCAAGGCCTCGGCTTTTTCCATGTTGGCGGCATAGCTGCTGGTGGGGCAATACACGATGGCGTCTTCACCCGTGGCAGCAATCACCTGAAACTCTTCGCTCAAGTCGCCCCCGATGGCGCCGCTGTCAGCGGCCACAGCACGGTAAGTCAGACCAAAACGATCAAAGACCTTGCGGTAAGCCCCGGCCATGACCTGGTAGCTGGCCTTGGCGCTTGCCATGTCGCGGTCAAAGCTGTAGGCGTCTTTCATGGTGAACTCGCGTCCGCGCATCAGGCCAAAGCGGGGACGGCGCTCATCACGGAATTTGGTCTGAATCTGGTAAAAATTCTTGGGCAGCTGTTTGTAGCTGCGCACTTCCTGGCGCACCACGTCGGTCACCACCTCTTCGCTGGTGGGCTGGATCACGAAATCACGACCATGGCGGTCCTTGATGCGCAAGAGTTCTGGGCCCATCTTGTCAAAGCGGCCTGTCTCTTGCCAGAGTTCGGCGGGCTGCACCACGGGCATGGTCATCTCGATGGCACCCGCACGGTTCATCTCTTCGCGCACGATGGCCTCGACCTTGCGAATCACGCGCAAACCCATGGGCATGTAGTTGTAAATGCCGGCACCCAATTTTTTAATCAGTCCGGCCCGGGTCATCAGTTTGTGGCTGACGACTTCTGCATCAGCAGGCGCTTCTTTGAGGGTGGAAATAAGAAATTGGGAAGCTTTCATCGCGGCAGACTCAATGACAGGGGCATCAGGGGAAACATCCAATAGCGAGCGCTTGTACGGCGTGCATAATGGACACAATTTAAAAATTTGAGGTTGATTATGCTTGACCGTGAAGGCTTTAGGCCGAACGTCGGCATCATTCTGCTCAACCAGAGAAACCAGGTTTTCTGGGGCAAGCGCATACGCACCCACAGCTGGCAATTTCCGCAAGGTGGCATTGACCGGGGCGAAAGCCCTGAACAAGCCATGTTCCGAGAACTGCACGAAGAAGTGGGGCTCCATCCGGAGCATGTGCGCATCGTGGCCCGGACCCGTGACTGGTTGCGCTATGAGGTGCCAGACCGCTTCATCCGCAGGGATGCTCGCGGCTTTTACAAGGGCCAGAAACAAATCTGGTTCCTGCTTCAGATGGTCACGCACGACCACCACCTGAACCTGCGCGCCACCGACCACCCAGAGTTTGACGCTTGGCGTTGGAACGACTATTGGGTACCGCTCGATGTCGTCGTGGAATTCAAGCGCGGGGTTTATGAAATGGCGCTGACCGAGCTCTCCCGTTTTCTGCCACGCAATGACCGGCAAAACCGCTATTTGAGAGGCGCCAATCGTGGCCCACGCGAAGGCATGGAAGCTGAAAACGGCGGCATGGAGATGCAAGCCCCGCCGCACATGGAACTGCCCCCGGGCGCCAGCTTCGACCCTAATCCGCAAGGTTGAACAACAAAAAGCCCGCACATGCGGGCTTTTTGGCTTCAACGACTGAGGATCAGGTTGTCGCGGTGCACCATTTCGGGCTCGGCAGTGTAGCCCAGCAACGCCTCGTAGTCGTGCGAGGGCTTGCGGCACAGCAAGCGGGCTTCGGCACTGGCGTAGTTGGCCAAGCCGCGGGCAATTTCTGCACCTTGCTCGTCTTTGATGGCAATCACATCGCCACGCGAAAAATCACCGGCCACCCCGGTCATGCCAATCGGCAGCAAGCTTTTGCCTTCGGTCAGCACCTTGTGGGCCGCACCGGCGTCCACCGTGACCGAACCCCGCAATTGCAGGTGATCGGCCATCCATTGTTTGCGGGCTTGTTGTTTGGCCGTTTGGGCCACCAGCAAAGTGCCCATGTTGTCACCCTGGCTCAGGCGCAGCAGCGCATCGGGCTCTCGCCCCCAGGCAATCACGGTTGAGGCCCCCGAACCCGCAGCACGCTTGGCCGCCAGAATTTTGGTGATCATGCCGCCTTTGCCGAGGCTCGAACCGGCACCACCGGCCATGGCTTCGAGCGCCACATCACCCGCTCGGGCTTCGTGCACAAAGGTGGCGGCAGGGTCTTTGCGCGGGTCGGCGGTGTACAGGCCTTTTTGGTCGGTCAAGATGACCAAAAGATCCGCCTCAATCAGGTTGGCCACCAGAGCACCCAAGGTGTCGTTGTCACCGAACTTGATCTCGTCATTGACCACCGTGTCGTTTTCATTGATGACTGGCAGCACGCGGTGCTGCAACAAAGTCAGCAATGTAGAGCGGGCATTGAGGTAACGCTCGCGGTCAGCCAGGTCGGCATGCGTGAGCAGCACTTGGGCGCTGCCCATGCCGTTTTCGCGCAGCTTGGTTTCGTACATCTGCGCCAGACCCATCTGGCCCACGGCTGCCGCCGCTTGCAAGGCAGGCACTTCGCTGGGGCGTGTGGTCCAGCCCAGGCGCTTCATGCCTTCAGCGATGGCACCGCTGGACACCATCACCACCTCTTTGCCTTGGGCGCTGAGCAGTGCCATCTGGCGACACCATTCGCCAATCGCGCCCTCGTCAAGCCCCCTGCCCTCGTTGGTCACCAAGCTAGAGCCCACTTTGACAACGATGCGGCGGGCGTCACGCAACAGGGTGGAAACGGCAGGAGAGGTCATGCTCGGGTGTGTGCTTGGCGTTGAAACAGCGGGCGGCAAAATCCGACGTGAAACGCCGTGTTACTCGGCATCCGTAGGCATCGTCTTGAACCGTGGATCGTCTGCATCGGGCTCTTGTGGCTTGTCCTGTTCCGTGAAACGGGGATCAATGTCCACAACACCTTGCTCGATGATCTGCTGCGCCCTGATGTGCTTGTAGATCTCTTTGATCAACGGCTCACAACCTTCGCGGGTCAAGGCCGAAATCTGGAAGACCGGGCCTTTGTAGCGCATGCGCTTGATGAAGTCCTTGACACGGGCTTCGCGCTCTTCGGCAGGCACCATGTCAAGTTTGTTGAGCACCAACCAGCGCGGTTTGTTGTACAGGCCTGGATCGTATTTTTTGAGCTCGGCCACAATGGCCTTGGCTTGCTGCACCGGATCGACGTTCTCGTCAAACGGCGCAAAGTCGACCACATGCAGCAGCAAACGGGTGCGCTGCAAATGGCGCAAGAACAAATGCCCCAAACCGGCACCTTCAGAGGCACCTTCAATCAAGCCCGGCACATCGGCCACCACAAAGCTTTGCTCTGGGCCCACGCGGACAACACCCAAGTTGGGGTGCAAAGTGGTGAAGGGGTAATCGGCGATTTTGGGGCGGGCGTTGGAAACAGCCGCAATGAAAGTGGATTTGCCCGCATTGGGCATGCCGAGCAGACCCACGTCAGCCAGCACCTTCAATTCGAGCTTGAGCTCTTTCTTTTCACCGAGCCAGCCCGGTGTTTTCTGGCGTGGGGCACGGTTGATGGCGCTTTTGAAACGCATGTTGCCAAAGCCACCGTCACCGCCCTTGGCGATCATGATGGTTTCGCCCGGCACCAGCAATTCATACAGCACTTCGCCGGTTTCGGCATCGGTGATGATGGTGCCCACAGGCATTTTCAGGGTGACATCATCACCGGCAGCACCAAACATGTCAGAGCCCATGCCGTGCTGGCCACGCTTGGCATCATGGCGGCGCGAATAGCGGTAATCGACCAGGGTGTTCAGGTTGATGTCGGCAAAGGCAAACACATGCCCGCCACGACCACCGTCGCCGCCGTTGGGGCCGCCGAATTCTTTGTACTTTTCATGGCGGAACGAGACGCAGCCGTTCCCGCCGTCACCTGCGGAGATGTCAATATAGGCTTCGTCAACGAACTTCATGAGATTTCCAGTGTAGCTTGGGCCCGCCGTCAAAATTCAAGCGGACCAAAATGCGAAAAGCCCCGGCTTGCGGGGCTCCTCTTCGCAATGGGCGAGACAGGCTTAAACAGCCGGAGTCACGTTCACCATGTGCTTGCTGAGCTCACCTTTGGTGGAGAACGACACGTGGCCGTCCACCAGGGCAAACAAAGTGTGGTCTTTGCCGATACCGACATTGTTGCCAGCATGGAACTTGGTACCACGTTGACGAACGATGATCGAGCCAGCGCTGATCAGTTCACCACCGAAAGCCTTGACACCCAGCATCTTTGGCTTGGAATCACGACCGTTGCGCGTAGAGCCGCCGCCTTTTTTCTGTGCCATGACCTATTCTCCTCAGGCAGAGATCGCGCCGATTTGCAGTTCTGTGAACTGCTGGCGGTGACCCTGACGTTTCTGATAGTGCTTACGACGGCGCATCTTGAAGATGTGCACTTTGTCGTGCTTGCCATGTGCCAAAACTGTGGCTTTGACTGTGGCGCCGGACACCAGGGGCGTGCCGATCTTGAGTTCAGCGCCGGTACCGACGGCCAAAACTTGATCAATCACGATTTCCTGGCCAACGTCCGCAGCAATCTGTTCTACTTTAATTTTTTCGCCAGCGACAACACGATACTGTTTGCCACCGGTTTTTATGACCGCGTACATAAATGACCTCTTTGAATGGAAGTTTCCAAGGGCTAATCCCCAAGGAACCCGAGATTCTAGCACGGCCCCTTGCCAAAAGACAAGCATCAGGACAAACCGAACAAGCTGGCCTCCTGCCAGAAGCCTTGCCCTCAGGGGCAGTCCCTATAATGTGTGTGCATTCAAAATATGCCTGTATTCCTGTCCTTCCCGCCTCGGCCTAACCGAGTAACCCTGCTGGATATTCCATTTGTCTGACTCAGAACACCGCACTGCCGCCGTCCTTGACCTCGTGGCCTCCGACATGGCCGAAGTCGACCGGGTGATTGCCCAACGGCTGGATTCGGGCGTGCCCTTGGTGGGTGAGGTGGCGCGTTACATCATTTCTGCTGGTGGCAAACGCTTGCGCCCAGTGCTCTTGCTGCTGACTTGCGGCGCACTGGGTTACACGGGCAAGCAGCGCCACAACCTGGCCGCCGTGGTCGAATTCATCCACACGGCCACCTTGTTGCACGACGATGTGGTGGACGAATCCACCTTGCGGCGCGGTCGCCCCACCGCAAACGAGAGTTTTGGCAACCCGGCTAGCGTGCTGGTGGGCGACTTTTTGTATTCCCGCGCTTTCCAGATGATGGTGGATGCCGAGAGCATGCGGGTCATGCAAACACTGGCCGATGCCACCAACGTGATCGCCGAAGGCGAAGTGCTGCAACTGATGAACATGCACGACGCCTCACTCGACGAAGAAGGCTATTTGCGGGTGATTCGCTCTAAAACGGCCAAATTGTTCGAAGCCAGCGCACGACTGGGGGCAATTTTGGCAGGCAGCACCGCCTCTGTTGAAGCGGCCTGCGCTGACTACGGCCAAGCCTTGGGCACCGCTTTTCAGGTGATCGACGATGTGCTCGATTACGACGGCAATGCCGCTGAAATGGGCAAAAATCTGGGCGATGACTTGCGCGAAGGCAAAGCCACACTGCCGCTGATTTTGGCCATGCAACGCGGCAGCGAAGCTCAGCGCCAAACCGTTCGCGAAGCCATTGAAACCGGCAGCGTTGACCGACTTCCCGACATCGTCGCCATCGTGCGCGAAACAGGCGCCCTAGAGGCCACACGCAACGCGGCTGCATCCGAAGCCCAGCGCGCCATCGACGCCGCCATGCAACTGCCAGACAACGCGCACCGTCAAGCCATGGTGATGCTGGCGTCTCAGCTGCTCAACCGCAGAACCTGACCGTTTTTGCCGCTGATGAGCCGATCTCGGCTCCAGCGCAACAGCCGCCATCCAACGGTGGTTCATCACCCATGCTGGGCTTTTCACTGGTCCTGAGCCAAAGCGCTGCAGCCAGCACCAAGTGGGAAGCCCTCACGCTCAATGACCAAGGCTTGTTCTACATCGACCCCAGCTCACCCATTCACACAATCGCCCATCGCATTTGTTGAATCGGGCACTTGCCGATCTTCAGGCCCGTGCCCTCAGTTGACGGCGTCACGCAAGCGAATCACCTCTTCGCGCAAGTCACTGGCCCAAGCGCGGCGATCACGGCCTTGGGCAAACTGCAATGGACCGAAATGGACCACCGCCGTGATGCGCGGCGCGGTCAGCGTGCGCCAAATGGAGCCCAACAAGGTGTCATCACCGATGTAGCAAGGCGCAAAACTCGGCTCACCACTTTGGGCATCCACAAACTGAATCGACATCGGCTGCACAGGGGCGTTGGCCTGAATGGCTGACTGGATCAGGTTGGCGTGAAAGGGCAACAAATCGCGACCGTCACTGGTGGTGCCTTCAGGGAAAACCGCCACCACATCGCCGTTTTTCATGGCATCAGCCATGTCCTTGACCATGCGCAGGGCGTCTTTGCGGCTGGTGCGTTCGATGTAGAGGGTGCCTGCGCCTGTGGCCAAGGTGCCCACCAAGGGCCAGTCGCGGATGTCGGACTTGGAGACAAAGCGACAATGCCGCGCCGCATGGATGACCGAGATGTCCAGCCATGAGATGTGGTTGGCCACAATGAGTGCCGGCCCATTTGGAACAGCTTGGCCCGTCACTTTGAGGTGAATGTCCCACAAGGCCAGCAACTGCAAGGCCCAAGCCTGCACACGCATTTCTCGTTGTTCAGGCGCCAACTGGGGAAATCGGACGTAAATCAGCCACATGCCGACCAGCACATGCCACACGCCGCGCAGCAGTTTCCAGATCGCACGCAAGGCGAGCGTCATGCCCTCAAGCTTCGAACGCCACATGCCCGCTGACCACGGTGGCCAGCACGCGGCCAGGCAACTCATAGCCCGAGAATGGGGTGCTCTTGCCTTGGCTGCGCAACGCGGCTGCGGTCACAGGCCAGTGCCCTTCGGCTGACAACACACAGACGTCGGCCACGCCACCCACCGCCAACTGCCCCACCGAGGCTTGCAATGTGCCCAGCGACTTGCCCAACACACGCGCCGGATCGGCGGTGATGCGCGAGATGACCTGAGACAAGGGCACGCCAGCGTCTTGCCCCCACTTGAGGGCCAAACTCCACAGCAACTCCAAGCCGGTGGCTCCGGGTTCGGCTTCGGCAAATGGCAGCGCTTTGGCGTCGGCATCGACCGGGGTGTGGTCAGACACCAACGCATCCAGAGTGCCATCGGCCAGGCCCGCACGCAAGGCGTCCCGGTCACGCTGCTGGCGCAGCACGGGCGTCAGACGCGCGCGGCTGTCAAAGTAGCCCATGTCGGCATCGGTCAAGTGCAAAGAATTGATGCTCACGTCAGCGGTGATGGACAAGCCCTCGGCCTTGGCTTGGCGCACCAACTCAACGCCTTGGGCGCTGCTGATACGGCACAAGTGAACGCGGGCACGGGTGCTGCGGACCAGTTCAAAAATGGTGTGCAAAGCGATGGTCTCGGCAGCCACAGACACACCGGACAAACCCATGCGCGTGGCCAGAGGGCCGCTGGCGGCCACACCTTTGCCAAGATGCAACTCTTGCGGGCGCAGCCAGACGGTGTAGTCAAACGTGCTGGCATATTGCAAGGCACGCTGCAACACCTGTGTGCTCGGGATCGGTACCTCGGCTTGGCTGAAGCCAACGCAACCCGCAGCCGTCAGCTGACCCATCTCGGTCAGCACATCGCCTTTCAGGCCCAGCGTGAGTGCACCCAAAGGCAGCACGCGGGCTTGGTGCAATTTTTCGGCACGGTAACGCAGCATCTCGACCAGCCCCGGCTCATCGAGCACCGGGTCGGTGTCGGGTGAGCAAACCAAACTGGTCACACCACCGGCAACCGCTGCGGCCATTTCGCTTTCAAGCATGCCAGCGTGTTCCTGACCGGGTTCGCGCAAACGTGCGGCCAAGTCCACCAAACCAGGGGCCACGATGCAGCCCTTGGCGTCGATCACGCGGTTGGGGCCGAAGTCGGCAGGCGCTTGGCCCACCGCCACAATGCGTCCGGCCGCAATGGCCACATCCGCCGCTTGATCGATGCCGCGGGCAGGGTCAATCACGCGGCCGTTTTGAATGAGGATCTTCATGTTCTTGTCCTTATGCCTCGTTACCGGCCACGATGCTCATCACCGCCATGCGCACGGCAATGCCGAAAGTCACCTGCGGCAAGATCACGCTTTGTTGGCCGTCCACCACCGCAGAGTCGATCTCGACGCCCCGGTTGATCGGGCCAGGGTGCATGACGATGGCATCGGGCTTGGCCAGCTGCAGTTTTTCGGGGGTGAGGCCAAAGCTCTCGAAGTATTCCTGGCTGGAGGGCAGCAACGCGCCGCTCATGCGCTCATTTTGCAAACGCAGCATGATGACCACGTCGCAGCCCTTGATGCCTTCTTCCAGGTTGTTGAACACCCGCACGCCCATTTGCGCCATGTCAGCGGGCACCAGGGTTTTGGGGCCCACCACACGCACTTCAGCGCAACCCAAGGTGGTCAGCGCATGGATGTCAGACCGCGCGACACGCGAGTGCAACACGTCGCCCACGATGGCCACGGTGAGGTTGGTGAAGTCTTTTTTGTAGTGCCGGATGGTGTACATGTCCAGCAAACCCTGGGTAGGGTGGGCATGACGGCCATCACCTGCGTTGACCACATGCACATGCGGCGCAACGTGCTGCGCGATCAAATAAGGGGCACCCGACTCGCTGTGGCGCACCACAAAGATATCGGCCGCCATGGCGCTCAGGTTGGCGATGGTGTCCAGCAGCGACTCGCCCTTGCTGGCCGACGAGCGTGCAATGTCGAGGGTGTAAACGTCGGCCGACAGGCGGGTGGCCGCGATGTCGAAGGTGGTGCGGGTGCGGGTGCTGTTTTCAAAAAACAGGTTGAACACGCTTTTGCCGCGCAAAAGAGGCACTTTTTTGACTTCGCGGTCGCTCACGCTGACGAAGCTGGCCGCCGTGTCCAGAATGTGCGTCAGGATGTCCTTGGACAGGCCTTCGGTGGAGAGCAGGTGGATCAGCTCGCCGTTCTTGTTGAGTTGGGGGTTGTTGCGTTTGTAGAGCATGTTGTTTTCACCTCGTAGCTTGTGGCTGCGCTTTCAAGAAAGCGGGGCTTTGATCTCCACTTCAAAACTGAAATTGCCTGCCGCATCACGGGCCAGCGCCAGCGATTGCGTTTCGGGCAGTGCCACGCGGGCGGCAGCAAAATCGGCCTGGATGGGCAACTGGCGACCACCTCGGTCCACCAGCACGGCCAGCTGCACGCGGGCAGGTCGGCCGTAGTCAAAAATCTCATTCAGCACTGCGCGGATGGTGCGGCCGGTATACAGCACGTCGTCCAGCACCAGAATGTCAGCGCCATCGACCTCAAACGGCAAGTGGGTTTGGCCCCCTGCCGAGAGGCCACGCTGCGCGAAGTCGTCACGGTGCATGACAGAAGACACCTGACCCGCTTCACCGCTCAGGCTCAGATCACGCTGCAGACGCTCAGCCAGCCAGGCACCGCCAGAGGTGATGCCCACCAGGCGGGTGTCGGGCTTGCACAGACTGCGCACGCCGCGCAGCAATTCAAGGTACAAGGCCTGTGCGTCGAGGGCCAAAGCGCTCATGGGATATTCCTTAAAAACTGTTCCAGAATGATCGCAGCAGCCGCCGCGTCGGCGTCTTTCGCGCCTTGCGAATGGGCTTCGGTGGTGGTGTAACGCTCGTCGACCTCATACACCGCCAAGCCAAAGCGGCCCCGCAGCTGACGGCCAAACTTGCGGGCGCGCAAGGTGTTTTCGTGTTCGCCGCCATCGGGGTGGGTGGGCACACCAATCACCAACGCATCAGGCTGCCACTCTTTGATGCGTTCAGCGATCTTGGCAAACCGGGCATCGCCCTCGGCAGCAATCGTGCCTTGCGGGGTAGCCGTTTTCATCAAACGGTTGCCCACCGCCACGCCAGTGCGCTTGAGGCCGTAGTCAAACGCCAGAAATGTCTGCTGGTTGGCAGGAACGGCGTGGTCAGGCAACGCACTCATGCGTGCCCCGCTTCTGGCGAGAGCATCCAGCTTTTGAGGCCCAACAAGTCCAAGGCGCGGTCATAGCGCTCAGCCATGGGGACATCAAAAATCACCTCGGCCGACGCTGGCACCGTAAGCCAGGTGTTTTCGCCAAGTTCAGATTCCAACTGACCCTCGCCCCAAGACGAATAACCCAGCGTGATCAACACCCGACGAGGTCCGGCCCCAGAAGACAAGGCTTCCAGCACATCGCGCGAGGTGGTCATGTCGAGACCGCCCGGCACCGTGAGGGTGGAAGCGTAGACAGCGCCGCCCCCCTCTTCGGTTTTTTCGATCACCACGGGGTCGTGCAGCACAAAGCCCCGCTCGGTCTGCACCGGGCCGCCCTGCGAAACCGGGTTTTGCACCAGGTCTTCGCGGCGCAAAGGCAAATCCACCTTGTCAAACAAGAGGCGCATGCTGATGTCGGCCGGTTTGTTGATGATCAGGCCCATGGCCCCACGGGCGCTGTGTTCGCACACATAGATGACGCTGCGGGCGAAAGTCTCATCCTCCAACCCGGGCATGGCGATCAGGAAATGATGCTTGAGGTCGATGGAGGCACAATCTGTCATGCACCGATTTTAGCGGTCTGGCCCCTGCGGCTTGGGCTGAAGGTGCCTTGATTGATCCAACCCGGCAAACCCTGATGGAAACCCCTTTTTCTTGTGGTCTGGTCTGGCTGCGACGCGACCTGCGCGTGACCGACCATGCGGCCCTGTACCAAGCCCTGAAGCATTGCCAACGCGTGCATGTGGTGTTTGTGTTTGACACCGCAATACTGGACACCCTGCCCCGCGCCGACCGCCGGGTGGAATTCATCCGGGAATCTCTGGTCGAAGTCGATGCCCAACTGCGCGAACTGGCTGGACACCCCCAGGCGGGCCTGATCGTGCGACACGGGGTGGCCCAAGACAAAATCGTCAAACTGGCCCAGCACCTGCAAGCCCAAGCGGTGTTTGCCAACCACGACGACGAGCCCCAGGCGCTGGCGCGCGACATTCAAGTACGCGGCCATTTGGCTGACCACGGCATCGTGCTGCACACCTTCAAGGACCATGTGGTCTTTGAGCGCAACGAAGTGCTGACCCAGATGGCCAAGCCCTTCAGCGTCTTTACCCCTTACAAAAACGCCTGGCTGAAAAAAGTCACCCCTGAAGACCTGCAAGCTTTTGACGTGGCCCCACTGGCCAAGCGCCTGGCGCCGCGCCCCGACGATCTGGCCAAACCTGTGCCCAGCTTGCAAGACATCGGGTTTGAGCCCACCAACCTCAAAGTCCTGAAAATCCCGACCGGCGAGTCGGGTGCCCAGGCCTTGTTGCACGACTTTTTGACGCGTATCGATGCATACGAAGACACGCGCAACTTCCCGGCCGTCAAGGGGCCCAGCTATTTGAGCGTGCATTTGCGCTTTGGCACCGTGTCGATTCGCCAACTTGCCCGCGAGGCACACCCGCGCATGCTGGCGGGCAGCGTGGGGGCCAGTGTTTGGCTGTCCGAATTGATCTGGCGTGACTTTTATGTGCAGGTGCTGCACAACTTTGCCCATGTGGGCCATGGCCAAAGCTTCAAGCCCGACTACGACGCCATTGCCTGGGAGCACGGCCCGCACGCCCACAAACTGTTCAAGGCCTGGTGCGAAGCGCGCACCGGCTACCCGCTGGTGGACGCGGCCATGCGGCAACTGAACCAGACCGGCTACATGCACAACCGCTTGCGCATGGTGGTGGCCAGCTTTTTGGTCAAGGATTTGGGCATCGATTGGCGCTGGGGCGAAAAATACTTTGCCACCCACCTGAACGACTTTGACCTCTCGGCCAACAACGGTGGCTGGCAATGGGCCAGCTCCAGTGGGTGCGATGCACAGCCGTATTTCCGCATCTTCAACCCCATCAGCCAGAGCGAAAAATTCGATCCCGAGGGTAAATTCATCCGCCGCTATGTGCCCGAATTGGCGGCTTTGCCGGCCAAAGACCTGCACGCCCCCTGGCTCGCCAAGCCACTTGAGCTGCAAGCGGCAGACGTGGTCATCGGCAAAACCTATCCAGCGCCCGTCGTGGACCACGCCGAAGCCCGCGAAAAAACGCTGGAAAGGTATGCCGTGGTCAAGAAAAAGCCGTCTGAATAAGACGGCTTAACTGGCAGAAAAAGGAACTGTCAGTTGACGGCTTTAGTCCCGACCTGCGGGATGCCATACCGATCAGATGGCCACCATCTCGAAATCTTCTTTGCGGGCAGCGCACTCGGGGCATGTCCAGTTCATGGGGACATCTTCCCATTTGGTGCCCGGTGCAATGCCATGCTCGGGGTCGCCCTCGGCTTCGTCATAAATCCAGCCGCAAATCAGGCACATCCAGGTTTTGTGTTCCATCACAGTGTCGCAATCAAAGAGTCGAATAGAATGAATTGATTGTATCGGGCCCCGCCGAGTGCCCGGCTGAAGGCCTTCTGAAGCCCCCTGCAATTCGCCTTTCATGACCGACCACCACCCCGAATCCCCCCCAGAAACCGAGATCCTCAACGCTGAGGAAGAATCTGTCGGCTTGGCCTGCGTGCTGTCGTTCAATGCGAACGATCCCAGCGGTGCGGGCGGCCTGAGCTGCGACGCCACAGCCATGGCCTCGGTCGGCGCGCATTGCCTGCCTGTGTGCACAGGCGCTTATGTGCGCGACACCAGCAGCATCACCGATTTTTACCCGCTCGACGAAGAAGCCGTGAACGACCAAGCCCGCGCTGTGGCCGAAGACGTGCCGGTGCAAGTCATCAAAGTCGGCTTTGCTGGAACACCTGAAAGCCTGGCCACCATTGCGGCGCTGGCCGACGACTACGACGGCGTGCCCGTAGTGGCCTACATGCCCAACTTGTCTTGGTGGGAAGACGACAAGATCGACGCCTATCTGGACGCTTTTCGCGAACTGCTGCTGCCGCAAACCAGCGTGCTGGTGGGCCACCACAGCACCTTACGGCGCTGGCTGCTGCCCGAATGGACCGGCGAGCGCAACCCCGGTCCCCGCGACATTGCCAAGGCCGCCGCTGAATTGGGCGTGCCCTACACCTTGGTTACCGGCCTGCCCCTGCCGGACCAGCACATAGACAACGCACTGGCCTCGCCTGAAACGGTGATGGCCCACGAAAAGTTTGAACGCATTGAAGCGGTTTTTGCAGGCGCTGGCGACACCCTGACCGCTGCGCTGGCTGCGCTGCTGGCCACCGGCATGGACTTGCCCGAAGCCACCAACGAAGCTTTGCATTACCTGGACCGTTGCCTGGACGAAGGCTTCAGGCCCGGCATGGGCCAGGTCATTCCGGACCGCCTATTCTGGGCACTGCCCGACGACGAAGACACCGACGCAGAAGACGGCCCCGAAGTGCACCCCGGTGCAGACTACTTTGAAGTGCCTTTCAACGAAACCAAACACTGAGCTTTGAGACCTGACATGACCGACCGCAACCAAACCCTTTTTGACCGCGCCGCCCTGGTGATCCCCGGTGGTGTCAACTCGCCTGTGCGTGCTTTTCGCGCCGTGGGCGGCACACCGCGTTTTGTGCAACGCGCCCAAGGTGCCTATTTTTGGGACGCCAACGGGCAAAAATACATCGACTACATCGGCTCTTGGGGCCCGATGATCCTGGGCCACGGCCACCCCGCTGTGCTCGAAGCGGTGCAAAAAGCAGCTCTCGACGGCTTTTCTTTCGGTGCACCCACCGAGCGCGAGATCGAGCTGGCCGAAGAAATCCTGAAACACGTACCTTCGATGGAAATGGTGCGCCTGGTCAGCTCGGGCACCGAAGCGGGCATGAGCGCCCTGCGTCTGGCACGTGGGGCCACAGGTCGCAGCAAGTTCATCAAGTTTGAAGGCTGTTACCACGGCCATGCCGACGCGCTGCTGGTCAAAGCCGGCTCGGGCCTGGCCACTTTTGGCAACCCCACCAGCGCGGGCGTGCCGCCCGAAGTGGTGCGCGACACCCTCGTGCTGGAGTACAACAACATCACCGCCCTCGAAGAAACCTTTGCCCTGCACGGCAAGGAACTGGCCTGCGTGATGATCGAACCCATCGCCGGCAACATGAACTTTGTGCGGGCCAGCGTGCCCTTCATGAAGCGCTGCCGCGAGCTGTGTACCGAATACGGCGCCTTGCTGGTGTTTGACGAAGTCATGTCCGGTTTTCGCGTCGCATTGGGCAGCGCGCAAAGCGTTTATGCACAAGCCATCCCCGGCTTCAAACCCGACATGACGGTGCTGGGCAAAGTGATTGGCGGCGGCATGCCTTTGGCGGCCTTTGGCGGCCCGCGCGAGATCATGCGCCAGCTGGCCCCCACCGGCCCGGTTTACCAAGCGGGCACGCTCAGCGGCAACCCGGTGGCCACCGCCTGCGGCCTGACCACGCTGCGCGAGATCGCCAAACCCGGCTTCTGGGACGCCTTGAGCGCTCGCACACAAAGCCTGGTCGACGGACTCAAAGGCGCTGCTGCTGCTGCGGGCGTGCCCTTCAGTGCCGACTGCCAAGGCGGTATGTTCGGCTTTTTCTTGCTGCCTGAGCTGGCCCAAAACTATGCCCAGGTCATGACCAGCGACAGCCCCAAGTTCAACAAGCTGTTCCATGGTTTGCTGGATGGCGGCGTCTACATTGCGCCCGCCCTGTACGAAGCCGGTTTTGTGAGCGCCGCCCACACCGAAGCCGACATCGCTGAAACCGTGCGGGTGGCAGGCGACGTGTTCAAAACACTTTGATTGACTGACCGTTTGCCATCTATCGGCCGACCTTAAACCGGCGATAATCCGCCCCTGCATTCACGTCCGGACCGGGCGCTTGCCCACCCCAAGGACTTCCCCATGAAAAAGAACTTTCCCCTGCAAGCTGAAGGCAAGCACCCCGACCGCGTGCTCGAAGCCGTCAAGCACGAGATTCGCAAATACTTCAAGCGCGAGCGCAACCGCGCCGTGCCCAAAGGCGTGGACTTTTGGGACTTTGACTGCAAAGTAGGTTTGTCCGCCGACACCGCCGAAGTGGTGCGCGTGAGTGCCGTGATCGAAGCAGTGGACGCTGCGGCCAAGACAGGTGCGACCTCGGTGTATGTCGAGATTTTGAGCAAGCATGGCGTGCGCGTGCTCAAGGCGCAGGATCAAGGTGATGCTGATGCGCATTTCGACGATCTGAACAACGCCTGATTTTCCGGGCTCAGACCCCCACAAAGCCCCAAGAAATGGATGCCCGATCAAGTCGGGCATGACAAGAAAATGTCATACCTGCGCACGCGGGTATCCATGACCCATCACCCTGGATACCGTATCAAATCGGGCGTGGCAAGAAACTGTCATACCCGCGCACGCGGGTATCCATGACCCCATCACCCTAGATGCCGAATCAAATCGGGCGTGGCAAGAAACTGTCATACCCGCGCACGCGGGTATCCATGACCCATCACCCTGGATACCGTATCAAATCGGGTGTGACAAAACCCAGGGGGCGATTTCTCGCTCTGATCGGGTTAGTTCGAACCCGCAGCAGCAGCAGCAGCAGCCCGCAGTTTGTCTTTCTTGCTCAAACGTGAACCCTTGATACCACCGTTGCCTGGAGAAGGCGGAGGCGGGGTTTCGGTTTGCTCAAAGCCTGGCAATTGCTCCAGCGGCAGTTCCAGGCTTTCGCGTTTCTGGATCAGCTGCCAGTGCGCCAGCGCAGCGGCAGTGACAAAGCTCACTGCATCACCGTGCGCCCCGGCCCGGCCCGTGCGGCCAATGCGGTGGGTGTAATCGGTGGCCGAGCGCGGCAGGTCGTAGTTGACGACCACGGGCAGCATGGCGATGTCGATGCCGCGTGAGGCCAGGTCGGTGGTGACCACCACGTCCCAGCGGCCGGCTTTGAATTCGCTCAAAACCTCCTGGCGTGCGCCTTGGCTCATCTCGCCATGGAAAGGCGTGGCGAACACGCCCGCTTTGTAGAGTTTGTTGGCCACATGCTCGCAGGCGTAGCGCGTGGCGACAAACACCAGCACCTGCTTCCAGCCGTTTTCGCTGATCAGGTGGCGTAGCAAGGCGGTGCGGCTTTTCTCGTCCACGGCGATGGCACGTTGGCTGA
>JAGNWH010000067.1:0-11529 GCA_017986055.1 Limnohabitans sp.
TCGCTCACCATCAAGCGCGTGCTCGAAGACCACGATGGCAAACCCGTGCGCGGTGTCGCCTCCAACTACATGTGCGATTTGAATGTGGGTGACAAGGTGCAGGTGATCGGGCCGTTTGGCGCGAGCTTCCTCATGCCCAACCACCCCAAGAGCAACATCGTCATGATCTGTACCGGCACAGGCTCTGCGCCCATGCGGGCCATGACCGAATGGCGTCGTCGCCTGCGCGCCAGCGGCAAGTTCGAGGGCGGCAAGTTGATGCTGTTCTTTGGTGCCCGCACGCCTGCTGAGTTGCCGTACTTTGGCCCGCTCAACAACTTGCCCAAAGACTTCATCGACACCGAATTCGCCTTCTCCCGCGAAGAGGGCAAGACCAAGCGTTACGTGCAGGATGCCCTGCGAGACCGTGCTGCCGATGTGGCGGCTTTGCTCAAAGACGGCAACACCTGTTTTTACGTGTGTGGCCTTAAAAGCATGGAAGAGGGCGTGGTCATGGCCTTGCGCGACATCGCGCAAAACGCGGGTCTTGACTGGGACGCTATCGGTGGCATGCTCAAAAAAGAGGGTCGTCTGCACCTCGAGACGTACTGATCCAAGCGCATCGCCCTATGACGTACCTGAAGGCCATGACCAGTGGGTATGCCAGGGGAAGGTCTCTTTCAGCGCTTGTTCATGGCAGCCATGAATTTCTCAAACGGATGTGACAATTTCGCATGCAGACCGATTCCATTTCTGAAACCCGTATCGGACTGAATGCGCTGCGCGACCAACTGCGCAAGCCCCGGTCGCAACTCAAAGGCCGTCAGACCACGCCCGAGGCACGCGCCGAGGTGCAGGGCCTGATCGGTTTGCCGCCTTTAGACGGCCACCGCCGTGATTTGCTGATCGAACACTTGCATGTGCTCAACGACCATTTTCATGGCCTGTTCGAGCGCCACATCGTGGCGCTGGCTGCCGAGATGCGTTTGCCCGTGGTCGAGGTGTTCGAGGTCGCTTCGTTCTACCACCACTTTGACATCCTGAAAGACGACGAAGTCGCCCCGAGCATCACCGTGCGCGTGTGCGACAGCCTGAGCTGCACCCTGGCAGGCAGCAACGCCTTGTTGCGCCAATTGCAAAACGAGTTGCTGAATGTGAAGGTGGTGCCGGTGCCTTGCCTGGGCCGTTGCGAGCAGGCACCTGCTGTGCAAGTGGGCCAGCAGGCTGTGGCGCAAGCCACGGTGGCGGCGGTGACCCAGCGTGTGACCGCACAGCAGACAGCACCGAATCCCTTGCCAGAGGCCATTCGCTTCGACGCTTACCAACGGGCTGGTGGTTACCAGTTGGCTTTGCAGGTGGCAGCGGGTTTGAAACACCATGAATCGGTCATCCAATGCCTGGAGTCCTCGGGCCTGCGCGGTTTAGGCGGCGCGGGTTTTCCGGCTGGGCGCAAATGGCGCATCGTGCGCAGCCAGCCTGGGCCGCGCCTGATGGCCGTGAACATCGACGAAGGCGAGCCCGGCACCTTCAAGGACCGCACCTGTCTAGAGGCCGACCCGCATCGTTTTTTGGAGGGCGTGCTGATTGCTGCCAGCGTCGTGGGCTGCGAAGCGGTCTACATCTACCTGCGTGACGAGTACCACGAAGCGCGTGTTTTATTGACCGAAGAACTGGCCGCGCTCAAACTGAACCCGCCTTGCGCTTTGCCGCGCATCGAGTTGCGCCGGGGAGCTGGGGCTTACATCTGCGGCGAAGAATCCGCCATGATCGAAAGCATTGAGGGCAAGCGCGGCGAGCCACGGCTGCGTCCGCCCTACATCGCCGAGGTGGGCCTGTTTGGTCGCCCGACGTTGGAGCACAACTTTGAGACGCTTTTCTGGATTCGTGAACTGCTGGAGCAGGGTGCTGACAGCTTTGCCGCTCATGGGCGTCATGGTCGCCAAGGCCTGCGCCGCTTCAGCGTGAGCGGGCGTGTGAGCCAGCCGGGTGTCAAGCTCGCGCCTGCGGGCATCACGCTGCGCGAACTGGTGGACGAATACTGCGGTGGCATGGCCGAGGGGCAAACGCTGTATGCCTATTTGCCCGGAGGGGCCAGTGGCGGCATTTTGCCTGCCCGGCTGGCCGATGTGCCGCTGGACTTCGACACCCTGCAGCCGCATGGCTGCTTCATCGGCTCGGCCGCTGTGATGGTGCTGGGCCAGGACGACAGTGCCCGCGAAGCGGCTTTGAACGTGATGAAGTTCTTTGCCCACGAAAGCTGTGGCCAGTGCACCCCCTGCCGCGTGGGCACCGACAAAGCGGCGCAACTCATGGCCGCCCAAGCGTGGGATGCTGACACTCTGCAAGACCTGGCGCAGGTCATGGGCGATGCCTCCATTTGTGGCCTGGGTCAAGCCGCGCCCAACCCGATCCGATGTGTGCTGGATTACTTCCAGCATGAAGTGGGGGGCCGCGCATGAGCACCGTTCAATTCACGCTCAATGGCCAAGCGGTCGAGGCACCCGTTGGCAAAAGCATTTTCAACATCGCCAAAGACTTGGGGCTGTCCATCCCGCATTTGTGCCACAAGGAGGGCTTGACGCCCGACGGCAACTGCCGCGCCTGCGTGGTCGAGGTGGCCGGTGAGCGCACGCTCGCGCCCAGCTGCTGCCGCAGTCCCACACCCGGCATGCAGGTGCGCACCGACAGCGAACGTGCCGTCAAAAGCCAGAAGATGGTGCTTGAGATGTTGCTGGCCGATCTGCCTGAGCAAGGCTACAAATGGCTCGATGACCGTGCCGAAGCCCCGCATGGTGAGCTGAGCCAGTGGGCTGAGCACCATGGCGTGCAGGTACGCCCCGCCTTGGCCGAGCTGCGCCGTGAAGCCGTGCCTGCCGACCTGTCACACCCCGCCATGGCCGTCAATCTGGATGCCTGCATTCAGTGCAACCGATGCGAACGCGCTTGCCGCGACCTGCAGGTCAACGATGTGATTGGTCTCGCATTTCGGGGCGCGCACACGCAGGTGGTGTTCGACTTGGCCGACCCGATGGGCGGCAGCAGTTGTGTGGGCTGCGGGGAATGCGTGCAGGCGTGCCCGACGGGTGCGCTGATGCCCAAGAGCCACATCGGCCCGCAAAAGGTGGACCGTGAAGTCGACTCGGTCTGCCCGTTTTGTGGGGTGGGTTGCCTGGTCACTTACCAAGTCAAGGACGACAAAATCATCAGCGTTCAAGGTCGCGAAGGCCCGGCCAACGAAGGGCGCTTGTGCGTCAAGGGCCGCTTTGGCATGGACTACATCCACAGCCCTGACCGGATCACGAAACCCCTGATCCGAAAAAGCGGCGTGGCCAAGGACCTGAATTTGATTGACGGCCACACCGATTGGCGCGAGGTCTTCCGCGAAGCGACCTGGCAAGAAGCGCTTGATCTGGCTGCCCAGCCGCTCAACACCCTGCGCACCCAATATGGCCCTAAATCGCTGGCCGGTTTCGGCTCGGCCAAGGGCAGCAACGAAGAGGCCTACTTGTTCCAGAAGTTGGTGCGCACCGGCTTTGGCAGCAACAACGTGGACCACTGCACCCGCCTGTGCCACGCCTCCAGCGTGGCGGCCTTGCTTGAAGGCGTGGGCTCGGGTGCGGTCAGCAACCCAGTGCGCGATGTCGAACATTCAGACCTCATCATCGTGATCGGCTCCAACCCGACGGCCAACCACCCGGTGGCAGCCACCTGGATGAAGAACGCCGCCCAGCGCGGCACCCGCATCGTGCTGGCCGACCCGCGCATCACCGACATTGGTCGCCACACTTGGCGCACGCTGCAGTTCAAGGCCGACACCGATGTGGCCTTGCTCAACGCCATGCTGCACGTCATCGTCACCGAAAACCTGTGCGATGAAAAGTTTTTGAGCCAACGTGCCGACAACGTGGCCGAACTCAAGGCCCATGTGCAGGGCTTCACGCCCGAGGCCATGAGCCTGGTTTGCGGCATCCCTGCCGAGACGATCCGCGAAGTGGCGCGGGCCTATGCCAGCGCCAAGGCCGCCATGATTTTGTGGGGCATGGGCGTGAGCCAGCATGTGCACGGCACCGACAACGTGCGCTGCCTGATTGCGCTGGCCAGCATCACCGGCCAGATTGGTCGCCCCGGCACGGGCCTGCACCCACTGCGTGGTCAGAACAACGTGCAGGGTGCGAGCGACGCGGGTTTGATCCCGATGATGTACCCCAACTACCAGCGCGTGAATGACAAGTCGGCGCACGACTGGTTCGAGAAATTTTGGAACACAAAACTGGACGACCAGCCCGGTTACACGGTGGTCGAAATCATGCACAAGGCGCTTGCGCCTGAGAGCGACCCACACAAGGTGCGCGGCATGTACATCATGGGCGAGAACCCGGCCATGAGTGACCCTGACCTGAACCACGCCCGCCATGCGCTGGCCAGTCTTGAGCATCTTGTGGTGCAAGACATCTTTTTGACAGAAACCGCTTGGCTGGCCGATGTGGTGCTGCCCGCCAGCGCCTGGCCCGAAAAAACCGGCACTGTCAGCAACACCGACCGTACGGTGCAAATGGGCCGTCAGGCGGTGCTGCCGCCAGGCGACGCGAAGCCCGATTTGTGGATCATTCAGCAGATCGCCGAACGCATGGGCCTGAGCTGGCCCTACGCTGGTGAACACGATGGCGTGGCAGCGGTGTATGACGAAATGCGCCAGGCCATGGCCCCGGCGATTGGCGGCATTGACTGGGCGCGGCTGAACGCGGGCTCGGTCACTTACCCCTGTGTGAGTGCCGACGATCCCGGTCAGCCCATCGTCTTCCATGACCATTTCCCCACCCAAGATGGCCGTGTTTGGCTGGTGCCCGTCGAGGTGATCCCGGCCAATGAGCAGCCCGATGCCGACTACCCCATGGTGCTCATCACCGGGCGGCAACTGGAGCACTGGCACACCGGCAGCATGACGCGCCGGGCCACGGTGCTCGATGCGCTCGAACCTGCGGCCACCGTGTCGATGTGCAGCGCCGACTTGGCCCGACTGGGCCTGCAAGCCGGGCAACGCGTGCGCATTGCGTCACGCCGGGGCGAAGTTGAGCTGCAAGTCCGCTGCGATGACGGCACGCCTCTGGGCGCGGTGTTCATTCCGTTTGCCTATGTCGAGGCGGCAGCCAACGAGCTGACCAATGCGGCACTTGATCCGTTTGGCAAGATCCCGGAGTTCAAATACTGCGCGGTGCGGGTCTCAGCGCTCCAGCCCTCATAATCCGGCGCTGCCCACCTCTTGTGCTGCATGCCTTGCAGCACATGGGCTTCATCCAGACCACCGGGGGGATTTCGCTTGAACATCGACGTGCAAACCATTTTCTGGATGGATGCTTTTCTTTACCTGGTGCTGCACGCGGCCATCTGGTATGGCATGTCGCGCTACCGCAGTGGGCTGGTCACGTTGTGGAGTGTCTCGGGCATCTTCAGTGCGCTGGGGGTTTGGGTGTTGGGGTGCCGGGGCCTCTTGCCTACCGATGTGGTGGTCTTCTGGGGCGTGTTGTTCATGGCCTTGGGCAATTTCGGGCGGCAGGCCGCATTGCGTTCTCTGAATGGTCCTGCCGACCGCCGCTGGCTATGGGGCATGGGTTCGTTCTACGGGGTGTACCTGCTGGCCACGTACGGCTTTTATTTTTCGGGTGGCTCCGAGGCCGGTGTGATTCTTCTTTTTTACGGGTTTTACACCCTCAATTGCCTGGAATATGTGGTGTCAGGACGGCGCATTGGCGTCACGCATGACCCTTTTGGTTCCAGGGCCGTGCAGTTGGCCGGGTGGTTGCTGGTGGGTAGTCTGGGCATCAAGACCTTGGCATTGCTGGGCGGTTGGGGTGCTGTGGATTTGTACGAAATGTCCTGGGACCAAGCGGTGGTGTTTGGGGGCCAGTTTGTCGCCGTCACCATGCTCAGTGTGGGCTTCATGCAAATATTTGTGGACCAGATTCACAAAGGTCAAATTCAGGCTGAGCAGGGTCTGGCGCGAGAGCAGGAACGCTCGGCTTTGTTGCTGCAACACTCAGAAGATTTGTCGGTGCTTCTCAGTGAACGCGAAGAAATCATCCGACAGCTGACACTGTCTAACAAAAGCGCGGGCATGGGGGCGCTGGTGGCCAGCATCGCCCATGAGCTGAACCAACCCCTGACCACCATCGTGCTCAAGACCGAGCTGATCGAGTCACACCTTCAGCGCAACCGTGACCCGCAAGCCGCATTGGCCGAAGCCCACAAACTGGCCGATCTTATTCGGGAAGACACACGCCAAGCCGCCGCCATCATTCGCACCTTGCGCAGCATGTTTGCCACCGGCAAGGGTGAATATGCCCGCATTGACTTGGCCCAAAAGGTGCGAGACGTGGTCAACATCGCGCGCACCCATGCCACGCGTTGCGGCATCGAAATCAACATCAACCTGAATGAGCCGTTGCTGTTGACAGGGGACGCCACCCAGTTGCAGCAAGTGGTGCTCAACTTGCTGAACAATGCCATCGATGCACTGGTCGAAAAGCCGGTGCAACCCTCTCGCATTTCAATTTCCGGGCAGGTCCGCCCTGACTGGATCGATCTGCGCGTTGCAGACAACGGTTGCGGTATCGATGACGCTCAAAAACAGGACGTATTTGCCCTGTTCAAAACATCCAAATCAAAAGGGATGGGGGTGGGTTTGTGGCTCAGCCAGTCGATTGTGGCGTCTCATGGCGGTCATTTGAGCTTCGAGAGCGAGCCAGGCCAAGGTACGGTATTCTTGTTGAGCCTGCCCACACGCGACTATGTGTTGGCATCTTGATGTTCCATTTCTCCAGGGGTTTAGTTGTTCATGTCTTCTCGTCCGCAAATTGACGTGGCTGTTTTGATGCGCCGAGAGGCGGTGCAAGGGCCCATGGCGCGTTGGCAAGCTTGGCGCTGGGTACTGGCCGATGTGGTGCCCAACGAAGCCGGCTTTGGCGCAGACCCCCGCAAGCTGCGCCAAGCTGAGACCGAGTCGCTTTGGCTTCATCCTGGCTGGTCGGTGACGCTTTTTACCGACGATGCCGAAGGCTATTGGCTCAATGCCACCTCGCCCACGCCCTGCTATTTCGTGATGTGGCGAGTCATCGACGCCGAAGACGGCAGCGAGCCGCTGGCCGTGCCACAAGCCGTGAGCCTGAGTTACCACGACGCAGGCCGTTGGCTGGACGCACAGGAAACCGTAGAAACCGCAGTGGCCTCTCCCGACGTGGTCGAGTGGATGCGTGCCTTCGCCGAGCAGCACTTTGTACCCGAAGAAAAAAAGCGCCAACGCCCGCAGAGTTTTCAGCGCCTGACCGACCGTTTTGGCCAACCTGTCTCGGTCAGTACCGACAGCAAACGCAAAGGCGCAAGGCCGGTCCCATGAGCGATAACTTTTTAAGTCGTTGGTCGCGTCGCAAGCAGGGCCTTGATACAAACGAGACGCCAAAGACCGAGCCCGCCACCCCGCTTCAGACTGTTCCGGCAGCTGTTTTGCCCCAGGTTCGGGCTAAAGAACAGCCACAGCCAAGCACCGCAGCGAGATCGGCCTCGGTCGCATCCACTGCACCTGCCGATGGGCCGCAAGCGCCAGTGCCCACCATGGAAGACGTGCAAGGCCTGACGCCATCCTCTGACTTTCAGACGTTCATGCGCCAAGGCGTGCCTGGTGAGGTGCGCAACGCGGCCATGAAAAAACTTTTCACCGATCCGCACTTCAATGTGATGGATGGACTCGACATCTACATCGGCGACTACAACACGCCAGACCCTTTGCCTGCGGGCATGCTCGAAAAAATGGTCGGCGCCGAGTTGTTGAACCTGTTCCCTAAAAAGGCCCAGGTTGACGCGCCTCAGACTGCTGCGACCGACGTACAGGAAAACCCTGATCAAAGTCCTGACGCGCCGGAAGGCTCGCCACTTGTGGCACAGTCGCCGCCATCCCCAATGACCCAGGCACTGCAGCCCACTCCGGCGCTGCAGGCATCCGAACCGATAGAACATGACCACCCTGATTTGCAACTGCAACCAAACCATGCCCCTGCAAGCCCAAGCCCTGGGCAAAGCACTGGGTGAAGACCTGACGCTGCACACGACCTTGTGCCGCCGTGAGGCTGGACAATTCCAGAAAGCCGTGAAAACCGGTGAGACCGTGGTGGTGGCCTGCACCCAGGAAAAACGCCTTTTCAGTGAACTGGCCGAGCAGACCGAGGGCGCGATCTCCCCCATTCGCTTTGTCAACATCCGCGAAACCGGTGGTTGGGGCCGCGAAGCCGAACACGCTATGCCCAAAATGGCCGCCTTGCTGGCCGCAGCCCGTCTGCCCGAGCCCGAGCCGGTACCTACTGTCACTTACAAAAGCGAAGGACGTGTGCTCATCATCGGTGCCATGGATGCCGCTGAGCACGCGGCTGGCTTCTTGTCGGATGCGATGCAAGTCACCGTATTCACCCAGGGCCCAGGCAAGGCCGGCGGCAGCCAGGAGCGGCGCTTTCCGGTGTTGGCCGGGCGTTTGCAAAGCCTGAAGGGCTGGCTGGGCGCGTTTGACGTGTCGTGGGACGCCAGCAACCCGATTGACCTGGACCTGTGCACCCGCTGCAACGCTTGCGTCGCCGCTTGCCCAGAACAGGCCATTGGCCTTGACTACCAGATTGACCTGTCGCGCTGCAGCTCGCACCGCGACTGCGTCAAGGTGTGCGAGGCCGCAGGCGCCATCGATTTCACCCGCGATGCCCGTCCCCAAACCGAGCGCTTCGATGTGGTGCTGGACTTGCGGGGTGACCAAGCCTCGCCTACTTTCAGCGCGCACGCTTTGCCCCAAGGCTATTTCCGCTGGGATGGCCAAGACTTGAAAACTTTGCTGAAAGTGCGTGAACTGGTTGGCGAGTTTGAAAAACCCCGCTTCTTTGCGTACAAACAAAAGCTCTGCGCTCACAGCCGCAACGAGCAAGTCGGCTGCAATGCGTGCATCGACATCTGCTCGGCCGAAGCCGTGCGCTCTGACAAAAGCCGCCAGCAAATCGTGGTCAACCCCAACCTGTGCGTGGGCTGCGGTGCCTGCACCACGGCTTGCCCCACAGGCGCACTCACCTATGCTTACCCGCGCCCGGCAGAGCAGGGCGCCAAGATCCGAAGCCTGCTGGGCACCTACCAGGCCGCAGGCGGGCGCGATGCCGCTTTGCTCTTGCACAGCCAGGACCGTGGCCAGGCGCTGATCGACGAGCTGGGCCGGGGTGCGCAGCTGGGCGTCATGCAAGGCGTGCCCGCCCGCGTGATGCCTGTGGCCTTGTGGCACACGGCCAGCGTGGGCATGGAGCTTTGGCTGTCGGCTGTGGCCTATGGCGCACGGCAAGTCATGGTCTTGCTCACGCACGAAGAAGCGCCGCAGTACCGCGCGGCGCTGATGGAACAAATGGCCGTGGCCCAAAGCCTGCTGAACGGCCTGGGCTACACCGGCGTGCATTTCCAGTTGATCGAGGCAAAAACCGCATCTTCTTTGGACGGGGATTTGCAGCGACTGTGTGCCCGCAGCCTCAAGGCTTCTGCCATGCCCACAGGCCCTGCCATCGCCGCCCGCCATGCGGTGCAAGCCGAAAAGCGCAGCAACCTGGAACTGGTCATCGACCATTTGATGGCCCAGTCCCCCGTGATGGCGCTGGACGAAACCACCCGCCCCAAAGCACTCGACTTGCCCGCCGCGGGGTCGCCACTGGGCACCATCGCGGTCGACGGCAGCAAATGCACGCTGTGCATGAGCTGCGTAGGCGCTTGCCCATCGTCAGCCCTGCAAGACAACCCGCTACAGCCCGAGATCCGGTTTGTCGAGAAGAACTGTGTGCAATGCGGTTTGTGTGCCAAGACCTGTCCTGAAGACGCGATCACGCTGCAGTCTCGGCTGTCTCTGGTGCCCGAGCGCCAGCAGCCGCGTGTGCTGCACGGCAGCCCGCCCTATGCCTGCATTCGTTGCAGCAAACCCTTTGGCACGCTCAAGGGCATCGAGACCATGCTGGGCCGACTGGCCGGGCACAGCATGTTCCAGGGTGCGGCCCTCGAGCGCCTCAAAATGTGTGGTGACTGCCGCGTCGTGGACATGTTCACCGACACCAACCAGGTACACATCAGCGGCACCCAGTCGCCTTCCAAACCCCAATGAGTTTTTTGACATGAGCCAAGACCTGAACCTGTCCACCAGCAGCCACGCACTGGACGAAGAGACCGCCCGCGCCGAAGTCTATGGCCTGCTGTCGCAGCTGTATTACCAAGCGCCCAGCGCCGAGCTGCTGGGCCAGTTGCAAGTGGCCGTGACCGAAGCACCCGATGCCGGCGGCTTTTTGGAGGAGCCTTGGCGCGAGCTGGTGTCCAGTGCCCGCAGCCTGAGCCAATCTCAGATTGCCGCAGAATTTACCAGCCTCTTTGGCGGCGTGGGCAAGCCCGAGGTGTACCTGTTTGGGTCGCATTACCTGAGCGGTTTTCTGAATGAAAAACCACTGGTGCGTTTGCGCGATGACTTGGCCGATCTGGGTTTGGCCCGCAGCGAAGACATGTTTGAAACCGAAGACCATGTGGCTTATGTGTTTGAGGTCATGCGCTTCCTGATCGCGGGCGATGACGTAGCCGTGTCCAACCTGACCCGCCAGCAGGCGTTTTTTACCCAGCATGTCCAATCTTGGTTGCCCGCGATGTGCCAGACCCTGCAATCCCAGCCTCGGGCGGTTTTTTATGCGCGGCTGGCCGCTTTCACCGAAGCCTTCATCAGCGTGGAGTCACAAGGATTCGACTTGGTCGCGTGATTGAAAAAATTTGTGTTTTGACCTGAAAAAAATGACGAGGCAGGCGCGGGTTTTCACTTAAAGCCATCGGAAGTGGCAATCGCATAATGAATGACCAAGCGGTTCTTTTATACGCTTGTAAGTTCAACAACGATTGGAGACTTCCCTTGACAGACAACACAACCCCACGTCGTCGCAACCTTCTCAAAGGTGCAGCCATTGCCGCAGGTGCCATCTCTGCACCCATGATCGCCACGGCCCAAACGGGCCCGATCTCGATGCGCTGGCAAAGCACATGGCCTGCCAAGGACATCTTCCACGAGTACGCCCTGGACTACGCCAAAAAAGTCAACGACATGACCGGTGGCGATCTGAAGATCGAAGTGCTGCCTGCTGGTGCCGTGGTGCCTGCGTTTGGTTTGCTCGAAGCCGTCTCCAAGGGCACCCTGGACGGTGGTCATGGTGTGTTGGGCTACCACTACGGCAAGCAAAACGCCCTGGCCCTGTGGAACTCAGGCCCGGCTTTTGGCATGGACGCCAACATGATTTTGGCTTGGCACAAGTACGGCGGTGGTGCCGAGCTGCTGGCCAAGCTGTACGCCTCCATTGGTGGCAATGTGCAGTCCTTCCTGTACGGGCCTATGGCTACTCAGCCGCTGGGCTGGTTCAAGAAGCCGATCACCAAGTCGTCGGACTTCAAGGGTTTGAAGTTCCGTACCAACGGCCTGGCCATTGACCTGTTCACCGCCATGGGTGCTGCCGTGAACGCTTTGCCAGG
>JAGNWH010000147.1:0-3488 GCA_017986055.1 Limnohabitans sp.
TTCTCGCTCAGAGCTTTTTCACCAGCACCTGGCTCTTGCGGTCCCAGTTGTATTTGCGTTTGCGGGCTTCGGGCAGCCAGTCGGGGTCCACCTGCACAAAACCGCGTTTGATGAACCAGTGCATGGTGCGGGTGGTGAGCACAAAGATGCTTTTGAGGCCCATGGCGCGGGCGCGTTGCTCTACGCGCTTGAGCACTTTCTCGCCATCGCCCTGACCTTGTGACTGGGGCGACACGGTGAGCGCGGCCATCTCGGCCGTTTTGGCTTCTGGGTAGGGGTAGAGCGCCGCGCAGGCAAAGATCACGCCGTCGTGGTCGATGATGGTGTAGTGGTCCACATCGCGCTCGATCTCGGTGCGGTCGCGCTTGACCAGGGTGCCGTCTTTCTCGAATGGCTCGATCAGCTGCAAAATGCCGCCCACATCGTCGGCCGTGGCCTCGCGCAGCTCTTCGAGTTTTTCGTCCACGATCATGGTGCCGATGCCGTCGTGCACATACACCTCCAGCAGCAGCGCACCGTCTACCGCAAAGGGCAAGATGTGTGAGCGCTCTACGCCTTCTTCGCAGGCTTTGACGCAGTGCTGCAGGTAAAAGCCGATGTCGGTCGGCTCGGTGGGGTTGGGCAATGAGGCCAGCAACTGCTTGGCGGCGGCCAAGGGCAATTCGGTGTCAATGGGGTTGTCATCGCTGGCCGGGGCGTGCGGCTCGATGCGGATGCCCGGGATTTCGGTCACAAAAATCAGCTTGTCGGCCTGCAGTTCGGCGGCCACGCTGGTGGCCACTTCTTCCATGGTCAGGTTGAAGGCCTCGCCGGTGGGCGAAAAACCAAACGGCGACAGCAGCACCATCGCGCCCATGTCCAGGGTGCGCATGATGCCGTCCACATCGACCTTGCGCACCAGACCCGAGTGGATGAAATCCACGCCGTCCACAATGCCCACCGGGCGGGCTGTGATGAAGTTGCCCGAAATCACCCGCACCGTGGAGCCCGCCATGGGCGTGTTGGGCAAACCTTGGCTGAAGGCCGCTTCGATCTCGTAGCGCAGCTGGCCAGCGGCCTCTTGCGCACAGTCCAGCGCCACGCTGTCGGTGATTCGGATGCCGTGGGAGTATTGGGGGTTGTGGCCTTTGGCGGCCAGTTGTTCGTTCACCTGCGGGCGAAAGCCGTGCACCAGCACGATCTTGACGCCCATGCTTTGGATGAGTGCCAGGTCTTGCGCCAGGTTGTGCAGCTTGCCCGCCGCAATGGCCTCGCCCGCAATGCCCACCACAAAGGTCTTGCCCCGGTGCATGTGGATATAGGGCGCCACCGACCGGAACCAGGGCACAAAGGTGAAGTTGAATACAGTGGACATGGGCAATCTGGGTGCGGCAAAGGTGGCAGGGCGTCGGGCTGGGATAATCCCGGGCTGTTCTTGCATTGATTTTCACAGAAGTTTCCGCCTTGTCTGACACCCCCCTCCAAATCGAGTTCCCCGAAGGCCTGCCGGTCTCGGCCCGCCGTGACGAAATCATGGCCGCCATGGACCAGCACCAGGTCATCATCGTCTGTGGTGAAACCGGCTCGGGCAAGACCACGCAGCTGCCCAAAATTGCCTTGGCGCTGGGGCGGGGCAAGCTCAACGCCAAGCCCGGCGAGCGGGCGCGCATGATCGGCCACACCCAGCCCAGGCGCATTGCGGCCAGCTCGGTGGCCAAGCGCATCGCTGAAGAACTCAAGACGCCGCTGGGCGAGGTGGTGGGCTTTAAGGTGCGGTTTCAAGACCGTTTGAGCAAGAACGCGTCGGTCAAACTCATGACCGACGGCATCTTGCTGGCCGAAACGCAGACCGACCCGCTGCTGCAGGCCTACGACACCATCATCATCGACGAGGCGCACGAACGCAGCCTGAACATCGACTTTTTGCTGGGCTACCTGCGCCAGATCCTGCCGCGCCGTCCTGACCTGAAGATCGTGGTCACCTCGGCCACCATCGACGCCGACCGCTTTGCCAAACACTTTGCGTCGCGCAACGGCCCGGCCCCGGTCATCATGGTGTCCGGTCGCACCTTTCCGGTGGAGCAGCGCTACCGGCCGTTCGAAGAATCGCGCGACTACGGCCTGAACGATGCGATTGCTGACGGCGTGGACGAACTTTGGCAAGGTGGGGCAGGGGGCGACATCCTGATCTTTTTGCCCGGTGAGCGCGAAATCCGCGAAGCTGCCGACCACCTGCGCAAACACCTGGCGCACCAGCCCCTGACGCGCAATGCCGAAGTGCTGCCGCTGTTTGCCCGCTTGTCGCAAGCCGAGCAAGACCAGATTTTTGAAGCCTCCAATGGCCGCCGCATCGTGCTGGCCACCAACGTGGCCGAAACCTCGCTCACAGTGCCCGGTATCCGTTATGTGATCGACGCCGGTACCGCCCGCGTCAAGCGCTACAGCCTGCGCAGCAAGGTCGAGCAGCTCATGGTCGAGCCCATCAGCCAGGCCGCTGCCAACCAGCGTGCGGGCCGTTGTGGCCGAGTGGCCAATGGCATCTGTATTCGTCTGTACGACGACAAAGACTTTGCCGGTCGCCCGCGCTTTACCGACCCAGAAATCCTGCGTTCGTCTTTGGCGGGCGTCATCTTGCGCATGAAGTCGCTGCACCTGGGTGTGGTGGAAGACTTTCCCTTCATCGAAGCGCCGTCTAAACGCGCCATCACCGACGGCTATCAACTGCTGGCCGAGCTGGGCGCGGTGGACGACGACAACGAACTCACCCCCATCGGCAAAGAGCTGGCCCGCCTGCCGCTGGACCCGCGTGTGGGCCGCATGATTTTGGAAGCGCGTGGCCGCGAAGCGCTCGATGAAGTGCTGGTGATCGCCAGCGCCATGAGCGTGCAAGACGTGCGCGACCGCCCCATGGACGCCCAAGCGCAGGCCGACCAGCAACATGCCAAGTTTGACGACGACAAGAGCGAGTTCACCGGCTACCTGAAACTGTGGAAATGGATTCACGATGCCCGTGGCGGCCCAACAGCCCATGGACACCCGGTCAAGCCGGGTGTGACAAATAGGGGGCAGCTGGGTGTGACCAAAGGCGCGGGCTTGCCTGCAACCTCTGGCATGCCCGCCCCCTCTGTCATGCCCGCGAACGCGGGTATCCATGCCCCCGCTTCCACCCACAAACTCAGCAACCGCCAATACGAGCAACTGCTGCGTCAGAACTTCATCAACATCCGCCGCGTGCGCGAGTGGCGCGACACGCACACCCAGCTGCTCACCGTGGTGGCCGAGCACAAGTGGCGCATCAACACGCAGCCTGCCAGTTACGAGCAATTGCACCTGTCCATGCTGGCGGGCCTGCTGGGCAACGTGGGCTACAAGCTCGAAGACGAAGAGGCCTATTTGGGCGCACGCGGCATCAAGTTCCACAAGCACCCCGGCGCGCACTTGAGTAAAAAACCGGGCCGCTGGATCGTGGTGGCCGAGCTGGTGGAAACCACGCGCCTGTTTGGCCGGGG
>JAGNWH010000148.1:0-3485 GCA_017986055.1 Limnohabitans sp.
TGGAAGTAGGGGTTGTGCTCGTCGATGCACATGATGCGGTCGGTTTGCAGGCTGCCCGCTTGGTAAACCACCATGTCCAGCGGCAGGCCGACCGACAGGTTGGATTTGAGGGTCGAGTCCATCGACACCAAAGCGCATTTCGCGGCTTCATCCAGCGGCGTGTCGGGGGTGATGACGCGGTCGAGCACGGGTTTGCCGTATTTGGATTCACCAATCTGGAAGTAAGGCGTTTCGTCGGTGGCTTCGATGAAGTTGCCGGGCGAATAGACCTGGAACAGGCGCATGCCTTCGTTGCCGATTTGGCCGCCAAAGATCATGGAGACGTTGAACTCCACACCCGAGGCTTTGAGGGCCGCTGCATCGCGCTCGTACACGCGGCGCACAGCGGCACCCAACACGCGGGTGGCATCGAACATGCTCTTGGCATTCCAGATGGTCAACGGTTCGTCTTGGCCGGGTTCGACCAGTTTTTCAATTTGCAGCACCTCGCGCACCGACTGTGAAATGCTCAGGTTGCCCGCTGACAGCAGCGTCATGAAGCGGTCGCCTGCTTTTTCGTAGACGATCATTTTGCGGAAGGTGCTGATCTGGTCCAGGCCCGCATTGGTGCGGGAATCGGACAAAAACACCAGACCGGCGCGGGTTTTGACGGCAACGCAATAAGTCATGAATCAACTCTTTAATTTTTGGGCAGCAAGCGCTGCAAAGCATACAGGGCGTCGAGCGCTTCGCGGGGGCTGAGCGCGTCGGGATTGATTTGGGCCAGCGCCACTTCGATGGGGCTTGGCCCGCTGGCTTCGGATTCGGGTGGTGCGGCAAACAGGTCCACTTGCTGTCGGCTTTCGCTGGCACCGGCTTCGAGCGCACTCAGGGCGTGACGGGCATGGGTCAGCACACCCGCAGGCATGCCCGCCAAACGCGCCACTTGCACGCCGTAGCTTTTGCTGGCCGGGCCGGGTTGTAGCTCGTGCAAAAACACAATGGACGCGCCCGATTCGGCTGCGCTCACGTGCATGTTCACCGCCGCTGTGTGCGTGGCCGGGAACTCAGTCAGCTCAAAGTAGTGGGTGGCAAACAGCGCAAAGGCTTGCGTTTTGTTGTGCAAGTGCGTGGCAATGCCGCTGGCCAAGGCCAGGCCGTCAAAGGTGGATGTGCCGCGACCGATCTCGTCCATCAGCACCAGGCTGTGCGGCGTGGCGCTGTGCAAAATTTGCGCGGCCTCGGTCATCTCCAGCATGAAGGTCGATTGGGCGTTGGCCAGGTCGTCGGCAGCGCCAATGCGGGTGTGGATGGCGTCGATGGGCCCTAAGCGGCAACGGCTGGCGGGCACATGGCTGCCGATGCTGGCCAACAGCACGATGAGTGCCACTTGGCGCATGTAGGTCGATTTACCGCCCATGTTGGGGCCGGTGATGATTTGCAAGCGCTGGCGCTGGCCCAGCACCGTGTCGTTGGCGATGAAGCTGGCGCCAGACATTTCGGCCAAGCGTGCCTCCACCACCGGGTGGCGCCCTTGGCGGATTTCAATGCACGGCTCTTTAGCAAACTCGGGGGCGCACCAGTTCAGGGTGAGTGAGCGCTCGGTCAAGGCACACAGCACATCGAGCGAGGCCATGGCCTGCGCCAAAGCGGTGAGCGCGGGCACAAAGGGTTGCAGTTGGTCAAGCAAGCCTTCGTACAGCCATTTCTCGCGGGCCAAGGCGCGCTCTTGCGCCGACAGGGCCTTGTCTTCAAAGGTCTTGAGCTCGGGCGTGATGAAGCGCTCGGCGTTTTTCAGGGTCTGGCGGCGGCGGTAGTCGTCCGGCACTTTGTCGAGCTGGCCCTGCGTGACCTCGATGTAAAAGCCGTGCACTTTGTTGAATTGCACGCGCAAATTGGCAATGCCGGTGCGCTCTTTTTCGCGGGTTTCCAGGTCGAGCAAAAACGCATCGCAGTTGGTCTGGATGTTGCGCAGCTCGTCCAGCTCGGCGTCCAGGCCGTCGGCGATCACGCCACCGTCGCGCACCAGCGCAGCGGGCTCTTCGAGCAGGGCCATTTGCAGCAGCTCGGCGCAGTGGGTGGGTGGCGTGAGCCAGCGGGCCATGCCTGCAAGCAGGCTGCCTGCTTCGGGTTGCAGGGCTTGCAATTGCAACGACAGCGAGGCCGCACGCACCAGCGCATGGCGCAGCGCCACCAGCTCGCGCGGGCGCACTTGGCGCAGCGCGGTGCGGGCGGTGATGCGCTCCACATCGCTGGCGCCTTTGAGCTGTTCGCGCAGGCGTTTGTAGGCGGGACCGGCAAGGTGCAGGTCGTCCTCGCGTCTGGCGTCCTGAATGTCATCCTCGGGCTTGACCCGAGGAGCCATGTCTTCCCGCGTGCTGTGCAATGCCGTGAGCATGGCGATGGCGTTCAGCCGTTGTTGAGCCACATTGCGATCACGCGGCGGGCTGAGCAACCAGCTTCGGAGCAAGCGGCTGCCCATGCCGGTCATGCAGGTGTCGAGCAGGGCAAACAGCGTGGGCGAGTTGGCCGCGCTTTCACCGCGCAGGGTTTGCGTCAGCTCCAGATTGCGGCGGGTGCTGGCGGGCAGGTCGATCAGCGCGTCCGAGCGCTGCACTTGCACCCGCTGCACATGCGGCAGACTGCGGCCTTGGGTGTGTTCGGCATAGGTCAGCAAGGCGGCAGCGGCGGCGTGTGCGTCGTGCAGGGTGTCGGCGCTCCATGCTGCCAGCGATGCCGCTTGCAGTTGCTCCAGCAGTTTGCGTTGGCCCAGACCGGCATCAAACTGGAAGTCGGGTCGCAGGGCAAAAGCCCAAGCACCACGTCCGCCGGTTTTGAGGCCGCGCAGTTTTTGCTCAAAGGTGGGCGTCATGCCCGCGCTGGCCAAAAGCTCGCTCGGGCTGATGCGGTCGATCCAGTCGGCCAGTTCGTCCTGGGCGCATTCGGCCAAGTGCACCACGCCTTGCGTGACGCTCAACCAGGCCAAGCCGCAGCGGTTTTTGGCGGCTTGGTGCACAGCCAGCAAGATGGCTTCGCTTTTGTCGGGCAGCAGCTCGGTGTCGGTCAAGGTGCCGGGGGTGACCACGCGCACCACTTTGCGCTCGACCGGGCCTTTGGCCGTGGCCACATCGCCCACTTGTTCGCACAGTGCCACCGATTCGCCCAACTTGATTAGCCGGGCCAGATAGGTTTCGACCGAGTGAAAGGGCACACCTGCCATGACCACGGGCTGGCCCGCAGATTGACCGCGCCGGGTGAGGGTGATGTCGAGCAGGCCAGCGGCTTTTTCGGCATCGGCAAAGAACAACTCATAAAAGTCGCCCATGCGGTAGAACACCAGCGTGTCAGGGAACTCCGCTTTGATGCCCAAGTACTGGGCCATCATGGGCGTGTGTCCGGAATAGTCAGCGGGGTTGCGGGCAGGGGAAATGTCGTTTGGCATCAATGACTTGGCCGACCCTGAAGAAAACGTGCGTACAAAAAGGCTGCAATGGCTTCAGGGATGA
>JAGNWH010000149.1:0-3473 GCA_017986055.1 Limnohabitans sp.
GGCACCACTTCTTGCTCAATTGCCCCAAACAAACTCTCGCCGTTCAAGCCCTTCATCTCAATGCGGATGGTGTCGCCAAACTTCATGAATTCGGTGCTCGGCTTGCCGTCCAAGATGGTTTCGATGGCGCGTTTTTCGGCGATGCAGCTGTAGCCTTTGGGCCATTCGGGTTTGCCCTTCACTTCCACGCTTTTGTTGCTCACGGTGCCGCTGCCCACGATGGAACCGGCCCGCACGTTACGCGTTTTGCAAATGTGGGCGATCAGTTGGCCAAAGTGGAAGGTCATCTCGGGGCCGGCCTCGCACATGCCCACTTTGCGGCCATTCCAGGTGGACTGCAGCGTCAGGTGCACGCGCCCGCCTTGCCAGGCCTCACCCAGCTCGTCGGGCGTCACGGCCACGGGGCTGAAGGCGGTGGCGGGCTTGCTCTGGAAGAAGCCAAAGCCTTTGGCCAACTCGTTGGGAATCAGGTTGCGCAGGCTCACGTCGTTAGCCAGCATGACCAAGCGCACAGCCTCGATCGCATCGTCCGCGCTGGTCTGCATGGGCACATCGCCGGTGATGACGGCGATCTCAGCTTCAAAGTCGATGCCAAACGCTTCGCTGGCGCACACCACAGGATCACACGGGCCGATGAAATCATCGCTGCCGCCTTGGTACATCAGCGGGTCGGTGTAAAAGCTGGACGGCACTTCAGAGTTGCGGGCCGCACGGACCAACTCCACATGGTTGAGGTAGGCTGAGCCGTCAGCCCACTGGTAGGCGCGGGGCAATGGGGCCATGCAGCGCTCGGAATCAAAAGGGAAAGCGTGGCGTGACTTGCCCTGGTTCAGCGTGGTGTACAGGTCTTCCAATTGGGGGGCCAAGAAGTTCCAGTCGTCGAGCACCTGTTGCAATTTGCTGGCGATGCCGGTCGCATAATGTGCGGTGCTCAGGTCACGCGAAACCACCACCAGTTGTCCGTCGCGTGAGCCGTCTTTGTAGGTCGCCAATTTCATGTTGAATGTGTCCGTTCTGGTCGCGATGCGCTACAGTGTGCACCAGCGAGAAATTACGCATTGTTAAACTCATTTAACTAAACGAAACCAGATTCTAGGCGATATGGACACAGACAGCACCGCTTCCAGCCCGCAAGAAGGTGACAAGGAACGCGCAGGGATTCAATCGGTCGAGGTCGGGTTTGCCTTGCTGGATGTTTTGGCCCAAGCCCCCGCCCCCTTGATGCTGCGCGACCTGGCCGCCGCCGCCCACATGAGCGCGGCCAAAGCCCACCGTTATCTGGTCAGCTTCCAGCGCCTGGGCCTGGTGGTGCAAGACAGCACCAGTACCCGATACGAATTGGGCCCTGCCACCTTGCGGCTGGGCTTGGCCACCTTGTCGCGGCTGGACGCCGTCAAGATGGCCCGCGAACGCTTGCCCGCCTTGATCGAGGCCACGGGCCACACCATGGCGCTGGCCGTTTGGGGCAACCGGGGTCCGACCTTGGTGCATTGGCAAGAAACCCCGCTGGCCATGCCGGTCAGCTTGCGCTTGGGCGATGTGATGCCGCTCTTGTCTTCGGCCACGGGCCGGTGCTTTGCGGCCTTCAACAGCCATGGCGGTGCCGCCGAAAAAGCCCGCCCCATGATCGAAGAAGAATTGGCCTTGGCCCGCAAAGTGGGCCGCAGCGACTTGCCCAGCACGCCCGCGCAAGTACAGGCCATGCTGAAAGAAACGCGCCAACAAGGCCTGGGCCGCGTGGTCAATGTCTTGTTGCCTGGCATTTCAGGGTTTTGCGCCCCGGTTTTTGACGCTGACGGACACTTGGTGCTGGGCGTGGTGGCACTGGGTTCATCGGCCACCCTTGACACGGCATGGGACGGGCCGATTGCCCTAAGCCTGCGACAGTTTGCCCGGCAACTGTCGGCTGACTTGGGCTGGCGTGCTTGATGCCTGCCAAGCTGGGCCGCCCACACACCGGCGACAAACCCGCTTTGTCAGGGCCACCCTCACGCCGGACTTTGCTGGCCCTGGTGCTGGTCGTGCTGGTGGCGCACGCTGTGGCGCTGTTGAGTGTGTCGGGTTCACTGGATCTGCGCCTGCCTGCCGACGACGCCGTGCGCGCCGGGCCGATGCAAACGCGCTGGCTGCCCCCGCCCGCCAGCACGGCACCAACGCCCCCTGTCCAAAAGATCGCCGCACCGCGCACCCGCGTGGCCACCGAGCCCACACCTGAGCCGGAAGCGGCAGAGTTGCCCCCCGAAGCGAGCAAGGCCACCGAGCCCGACCCGGCCCCCCCCGCCGAGAGTCCTACCGAGAGCGCACTTGCTACACCCCTTGAAGCGGCACCCAACACGCAAACAGAATCGGTGACACCACAAGCAACAGCAACACCCATGGCCACGCCAGCCAGTGATGCGGGTGCAGCAACGGCCACGGCCGCCATGCCCCTCATTCCGCTGGGGGCCTTGCCACCCTCGACTTTGCTGAGCTACCGATTGACGGGTTTGGCCAAGGGCCTCACCTACCACGCCACGGGCGAGCTGCGCTGGCAAGCCAACGAGAGCGCCTACGCCATGAGTTTGTCGGTCAGGGCTTTTTTGCTTGGCTCACGGCACTGGCGCAGCGTGGGCGTCATCAACGCCTCGGGTCTGGCCCCCACTCGCTTTTCAGACAGCTGGCGCAACGAACGCGCCACCCACTTTGACCGTGAAAACAAGCGACTGGTTTTCAGCAGCAACGCGCCCGTGGCCCCGCTGGAGCCGGGCGCGCAAGACCAGATCAGCCTGTATGTGCAACTGGCCGCCGCCATGGCGGGCGAGCCGCAGCGCTTTCAGCCAGGGACACGGCTGCAAATTCAAACCGCCACCACGCGCGACGCCTTGCCCTGGTTGCTGACCATGGCACCTGCTGAAACCCTGACATTGGCCGACCAAACCCTCCTGACGGCCAAATGGGTGTGCCAGCCGCGCAACCGTTTTGACGCAAAGGTGGAGTTTTGGGTGGCCGAAAAATACGCATGGATGCCCGTGCGCATCCGCATCACCCAGATCAGCGGTGACTTCATCGACCTGACGCTGAGTGGTCAAGAGCCCCTGCCGCCTTTGCCTGTTACTGAGCTGCCTGCCGGGAAAACCACACCATCTTGAAGTTCATCCCAAAAGCCCCAAGTGTTCAGCACAAGTTGAGAGAGAATGAATGCATGAACCTGTTGTACGAATCTGAAACCTTTGCCGTGATGCATGTGCTGGCCAACGCGCCTGCCGAGCCGGCCCCCGTGACCAGCAAGCCCATGCTGGAACGCCATGGTTTCGAAATTGTGGACAAACGTTCTGGCAAAGAGGTCTATCTGGACGGCTCGTGGGCCGAAATGTTCCAGCAGCAAATCCAGGCCTGGCAACAACACACCCCCACCCAAGAAGAAGTCGAAGACACCCTCGAGGGCTATACCGGCCTGGCCCAACAACCGGTGGTGGTGCACTGAAGCCGCTTGC
>JAGNWH010000069.1:0-11277 GCA_017986055.1 Limnohabitans sp.
GAGCGCTTTGAGCTCTACATCACAGGCCGCGAATTTGGCAATGGCTTCAGTGAGTTGAACGACGCCGAAGACCAAGCTGCACGCTTTCACGCGCAAGTGGCCGCCAAAGACGACGGCGACGACGAAGCCATGTACTACGACCACGACTTTGTGCGTGCCCTCGAATACGGCATGCCGCCAGCGGGCGGCTGCGGCATCGGCATTGACCGACTGATGATGCTGCTGACCGACAGCGCCAGCATCCGCGACGTGATCCTGTTCCCGGCCCTGAGGCACATTCAGGAATAAACGCGCAAAGCGCCAACAACAAACCCGGCCTTAGCCGGGTTTGTTGTTTCAGGGTGTTAGGCCTCAGCTCTGCTGGCGGGGCGGCAAGCGTGGCGCGTCTTCCACCACCTCGCGCACTTCTACATCGACGATATCGCCTTGGCTTTGCGCTTCGAACCCGGATGGCGTACCCGTTTCAAAGCCACGCGGGCCGCCCCAGCGTGGGCTCTTGCGCATGGCATTGAACTGCTGCCAAACCATCACCACTTGGGGTTTGCGGCCCGTGAGCAGCCAGCGGATGGTGGCGAACACGATGTAAAGGCCCAGCGCGGCCAAGAGGCCCGCCAGAAATACGAGACCTAAGAGTCCCATGACGATGCGCGCAATCCAGTTCATTGACGTGTCCTGTTCAGATCAAGGCAAGCGGTCCAGCGCCTGCATGTAGTCGCTCGAGCGCACCAACTCGTCCCAAGGGCGTGCGGGTGATCGGGGCAAGAGATTCAAACGCCGTTCTTCGCTGATTTCGCTGGGCGTCCAGTGGCCTTTGAGCTGGGCTTCGGCCAATTGATCAAGAACTTCGTCGAGCTCAATGCCCTCGTTCACTGCCGAGCGGTTGCACAGCAAGGCCACGTCGCAGCCCGCGTGCAGCGCAGTGATCACCGCTTCGGTGTAGCTGAGCGTGCGCCCATCAAGCTGACGGGCGGCCGCCATCGACAAGTCGTCGGTACAAACCACGCCCTGAAAGCCCAACTGTCCGCGCAGGATGTCTTGCAGCCAACGCGGCGAAAAACCCGCCGGGCGGCTGTCGACCTTGCTGTAGATCACATGGGCAGGCATGACGGCGGTGAGCACACTGCCCAGCCAGCGGTAGGGCTGCGCGTCGTCGGCCAAGATGGCTTTGAGGCCGCGTTTGTCCACGGGCAGCGCCACATGCGAGTCGGCCTTGACCGCGCCGTGCCCAGGGAAATGCTTGCCGCAGTTGCCCATACCGGCCTGCAGCAGGCCCTGCATCAGGCTGCGGGCAAGCAGGCTCACGACACGTGGGTCGCGGGCGAAAGCGCGGTCGCCAATCACGCCACTTTCGCCGTGGTCCAGATCGAGCACCGGGGTAAAGCTGAAATCGACACCGCAAGCGCGCAACTCACTGGCCAGCACAAAGCCAGCCGATGTGGCCGCTTCGCAGGCCTTGAGCACACCCGAGCCGGGTTGACCCTTGTCGTCTTGGCCCCAAAGTTCGCCCAGGGCGCGCATGGGTGGCAAATGGGTGAAGCCATCGGTGCGAAAGCGCTGCACGCGGCCACCTTCGTGGTCCACCGCAATCAGCAGGTCAGAGCGGGTGTTTTTGATGTCGGCACACAAGTCGCTCAACTGCGCACGGTTTTGCCAGTTGCGGCCAAACAGGATCATGCCGCCCACCAGCGGATGAGCCAGGCGGCGGCGATCCGTATCGGTCAATGTGGTGCCGGCAATGTCAAGGATCAGGGGGGCGTGAAGGTTCATGGGTGTTTCAAGTTCAACAGGCAGTTCGGGGCGAACCGCCCCATATCAAGGGGCCGCGCTGACGGCAATCGGTAAAGCTGCCGAGGGCGCGGTCTCGACCACACAAAAACTGGCGGCGTACTCCGATTCATCGGTCACGGTGATGTGGGCGCTCAGGCCTTTGGCTTCGAACCATTCTTTCAACACGCCGTGCAACACGATGACCGGTTGGCCACTGGGCAGTTTGCCGATTTCGCACAAGCGCCAAGTCATGGGCATGCGCATGCCCAAGCCAATGGCTTTGCTGAAGGCCTCTTTGGCCGAAAAGCGTGTGGCCAGGTAGCGCACACCACGTTCGGGCCAGCGGGCACTGCGGGCTTTCCAGGTGGCCATTTCGGCGTCGCTCAGCACCTTGGCCGCAAAGCGCTCACCATGCCTGTCCAGGCTGGCTTGAATGCGGCGGATGTCGCAGATGTCGGTGCCAATGCCGTAGATCATTTTGCAAGGCAAGCCATATAGGACTTGACGGTGGCGCTGTAGCCCAACTCGAGCGCGTCAGCCATGAAGGCGTGGCCAATCGAGACTTCTTGCAAGCCCTTCACCGCCGTCACAAAGGCGGGCAAGTTGTCAAGGTTGAGGTCGTGCCCTGCGTTCAGGCCCAAGCCCGCTTGCGTGGCCGCGGCTGCCGCATCGGCGTAGCGCTGTAACTGCACGGCGTTATCGGGCGTGCCCCAGCTGGCGGCATAAGGCTCGGTGTACAGCTCAACACGGTCTGCGCCCACGGCACGGGCCGCTGCCATTTGCTCAGGCAGCGGGTCCATGAACAGGCTCACCCGCACACCCAGCGCCTTGCACTCGTCGATCAAGGGCTTCAGGCGCTCGGCATCTTGCGGGAAAGTCCAGCCATGGTCGCTGGTGAACTGGCCTTCGCTGTCGGGCACAAAGGTCACTTGCTGCGGACGCACCACGCGCACGTGGTCCATCAGGTTGTGAAAGGGGTTGCCTTCAATGTTGAACTCGCGGTCGGGCCAGGCCTGCATCAGGGCGTGCAGCTCGGCCACGTCGCTGGCACGGATATGGCGCTCGTCGGGCCTGGGGTGGATGGTGATGCCCTGCGCACCCGCCTTGAGGCACATTTCGGCGGCTCGGACCACACTGGGAATGCCCAGGTGACGGGAGTTTCGCAACAAGGCGACTTTGTTGACGTTGACCGACAAGGCCACGCGTTCAGAATTTGTGTTCATAAGGTTTGCAAGTCCAGCATCATTTGACGGGTGCGCAATGCGCCGACACCGCAATGGTAGTTGAGCATCAAGCGCAAAGGGCGCTGCAGCGGCCCGAGCAAGTCGGCACACGCGCGCAGCAAGGCGGCCAACGGACTGGGGTCGTCCAGTGCCGTTTGCAGCGCCAGCCACTGCGCACCGCGCAAAGCGTGTCGGCTGTCTTCGGGCACCCATTGCAAGCCGGCCTCGGGCACCAGGGTGTAAAAGCCTTCCGGCTCCAGTGGCTTGAGGGTCAGGGTTTGCAAGTTGAGTGCGGGCAGCAAGCCCATGTTTTTGAGCAACAACAGCTCAAACCCACGCAAAGCCCATTGCAGGGCGTCGGGGTCGCCGCTGGCGAGCAAGCGCACAGCAGCCGCGTACACGTCAAACAACTGCGGGTGCGGGTCATCTCGCGCCGTCAAGCGCATGAGCAATTCGTTGAGGTAATAGCCCGACAGCAGCGCCTCACCGGTGGGCATGACGTGCCCACCCACCCATTCGGCAGACTTGAGGGTGCGGATGTCGCCATCACCGCCAAAAGCCAGCGACAAAGGCTGCAAGGGCAACAACACAGGACGAAAGCTCGAGGTGGGTCGCTTGGCGCCCTTGGCCACCAGCGCCACCCGACCGTGGTGGCGGGTGAAGACTTCCAGGATCAGGCTGGTTTCGCTCCAGTCGTAGCGGTGCAGCACATAGGCTGGCTCGTCTGCGATCCGCTGGGTGGCCATTGGCGCTGAAATTACTCGTAGCCGAAGCTGCGCACGCGCGCTTCGTCGTCGGCCCAACCTGAACGCACTTTGACCCACAGCTCGATGAAGACCTTGGCGTCCAGCAGTTTTTCCAGCTCGACACGCGTTTCAGTGCCGATGCGCTTGAGTTTTTCGCCCTTGTCACCAATCACCATGGCCTTGTGGCCTTCGCGCTCGACCACGATGGTGGCCGCAATGCGCAACATGCGCTTGGAGGTTCGTCCGGCTTCTTCCTCGAACTTGTCGATCACCACGGTGGAGGTGTAGGGCAACTCGTCACCCGTCAGGCGGAAGAGTTTTTCGCGCACCATTTCGCTGGCCAAGAACTTTTCGCTGCGGTCGGTCAACTCGTCTTCGGCATGCCACCAAGCTTGCTCGGGCAGGTATTTTTCGCAGATGTCGAGCAAGCGCACGATGTCTTTGGGCTGTTTGGCCGACATGGGCACGAACTCGGTGAAGGCGTGGCGCTCTTGCATGCTTTGCAACCAAGGCGCGATGTCGCCACGGCGGTGCACGTTGTCGAGCTTGTTGGCCACCAGCAAAACCGGGATACCGGGCTTGAGCAGCGCCAGCACTTTGGCATCGGCCGTGGTGAAACTGCCCGCTTCGACCACGAACAACACCAGGTCAACGTCGCTCACAGCGCCGACCACGGTTTTGTTCAGCGATTTGTTGAGCGCTGTGCCGTGGATGGTCTGAAACCCCGGTGTATCGACAAACACATACTGCGCCGCACCCTGCGTGCGGATGCCGGTGATGCGGTGGCGCGTGGTTTGTGCCTTGCGCGAGGTGATGCTGATTTTTTGGCCGACCAAGGCGTTGAGCAAAGTGGACTTGCCCACGTTGGGCTTGCCCACAATGGCCACCAAGCCGCAGCGCTGGCCTGCCACGGGCACGGGGGCAGCCACCACCACAGCGGGCAAAGCAGCGTCTTCCGACGCATCACGCGGCTGAATGGTCACACCCGCGATTTGAACGGGACGGCGCATGGCTTGTTCTTGCGGCATGCGTTCGGGTTCAGATTCGGATTGGGCGGTTTTTTTGTCGGTGCTCATGCGGCGCTTTCGGATTTCAGAGTTTGCAGCATGGCGGCTGCCGCTGCTTGTTCGGCAGCGCGACGCGACGCGCCCGAGCCTTGTTGTGTTTGGCGCAATTCGGTCACTTCACAAGAGACCTCGAATTGCTGGCGGTGTGCGGCCCCGGAGGTGCCGACCACCGTGTATTTGGGCAGCGCGAGCTTACGCCCTTGCAACCACTCTTGCAGCTCGGTCTTGGGATCTTTGCCCACTGCCTGCATATCGGGTTTGATGTCCACCTTGGCAAACAGGCGCTCGACCAAGGCTTGTGCGTCTTTGTAACCGCCATCGAGGTACACCGCACCGATGATGGCTTCGACCATGTCAGCCAATATGGAGGGCCGGCCTTGCCCACCCGAGCGCATCTCGCCTTCACCCAAGCGCATCACGGCAGAAACATCCAGCGTTTTGGCCAACTGATGCAAGGTGTCTTGTTTGACCAGATTGGCCCGGACACGCGACAAATCACCTTCGGGCATGTCGACCAGTTGGGCATAGAGCATGTGCGACACAGCCAAATTGAGCACGGAATCACCCAGGAATTCCAAACGCTCGTAGTGATCGGCGCTGAAACTGCGGTGCGTCAGTGCCTGCTGCAGCAAACCCACTTGGCGAAAGGCATAGCCCAAGCGAATTTGCAGCTCGGACAAGGCAGGAGGTACAGCGGAGGATGTGGCCACGCTCACCTCAATCAAAAGCGCCAATGCGCTTGAGGTTGCCAAAGTTCATCCAGACAAAAAAGGCTTTGCCGACGATATTGGCATCGGGCACAAAACCCCAATAGCGAGAATCCAGCGAATTGTCGCGGTTGTCGCCCATCATGAAGTAATGGCCCGCAGGCACCTTGCAGGTCACACCTTCGACCGTGTAGTTGCAGTTTTCGCGCCCTGCGAACTGATCAGCGCCGGGGATGAAGGCGGGACGGTCATCGTCCTGGATAGTTTGGTGTGGCTTGACACCCAATGTTTCGCTGCGGTGTTTGAAATACCGCATGGTGGATTCATCAAAGAAATCAGGCAAGCCTTGGGTTGGAACAGGCTTGCCGTTGATGGTGAGCTTCTTGTTCAGATAAGCCACCTCGTCACCCGGCACGCCCACCACACGCTTGATGTAGTCGACCGTGGGCTTGGGCGGGTAACGGAACACCATCACGTCGCCGCGCTGCACGGGCGTGCCCTCGGTGAGCTTGATGTTGGCCACTGGCAGACGGACACCGTAATGAAACTTATTGACCAGAATCAGGTCGCCAATGTGCAGGGTCGGAATCATGGAGCCCGAGGGAATCTTGAAGGGCTCGAACAGGAACGAGCGCAAGATGAAAACCACCACGATGACCGGGAAAAGCCCTGCAGTCCAGTCGAGCCACCACGGCTGCATCAACAGCTTTTCACGGGCCTCCTGAATATCGGTGTCCACCTTATCGATGCCCATCTTGGTCAGTTCTGCACGGCGCTGCGCGGTTTCGGCCTCAAGCTGGGCTGCCGCCTTTTGGCGCTGGGGCAGAAAAACAAAGCGCTCAGCCAGCCAGTAAATGCCCGTGACGACTGTAGCCAAGAGCAAGAGCAGCGCGAAGTTGCCCTCAATGAACCCAAGGTACCAACTGCCGGCATAACCCACAAAAGCAGCCAGCACCAAAGACGTTAAAAACTGCATCAATCTTCCACCTGCAAAATGGCCAAGAACGCCTCTTGAGGCACCTCGACCGAACCAATTTGTTTCATGCGCTTTTTACCCGCTTTTTGCTTTTCCAACAGCTTGCGTTTGCGCGAAATATCGCCGCCGTAACACTTGGCCAGCACGTTCTTGCGCAGCGCCTTGATGCTCTCACGGGCAATGATGTTGGCACCAATCGCCGCTTGAATGGCCACGTCGAACATCTGGCGGCTGATGATTTCGCGCATTTTGGCCACCACAGCGCGACCACGGTACTGAGACTGGGTGCGGTGCACGATGATGGACAACGCATCGACCTTTTCGCCGTTGAGCAAAATATCGACCTTCACCACGTCCGATGCGCGGAACTCCTTGAACTCATAGTCCATGGACGCATAGCCTCTGCTGACCGATTTGAGCTTGTCAAAGAAGTCGAGCACGATTTCACCCAAAGGCATTTCGTAAGTCAGCATGACCTGACGACCGTGGTAGGCCATGTTGAGTTGCACGCCGCGCTTCAGATTGGCCAGCGTCATGACAGGGCCAACGTAATCTTGCGGCATGTACAGGTGCACCGTGACGATCGGCTCCCGGATTTCCTGCATCTTGCCTTGATCGGGCATCTTGGACGGGTTTTCGACCATGACAACTTCGCCGTCCGGCTTGACCACTTGGTAAACCACGCTGGGCGCTGTGGTGATCAGGTCCTGGTCGAATTCGCGCTCTAGGCGCTCCTGCACGATTTCCATGTGCAGCAAACCCAAAAAGCCGCAACGGAAACCAAAGCCCAACGCTTGCGAGACTTCGGGTTCGTAATGCAAAGATGCGTCGTTGAGCTTGAGCTTTTCGAGCGCATCACGCAGCCCGTCATATTGGTTGGCTTCGGTGGGGTAGAGACCCGCAAACACCTGAGGCTGGATTTCCTTGAAACCGGGCAACGCCTCTGTGGCTGGGCCTTGGTTGTTGGGCAACTTCTTTTCAAGTGTGACGGTGTCGCCCACCTTGGCGGCCTGCAATTCCTTGATGCCGGCAATGATGTAACCCACCTCGCCCGCCTTGAGCGATTCGCGTGGCTGGTTGGCAGGGGTGAACACGCCCAGGCTGCCCGCCTCGTAGACGGCATTGCTGGCCATCATCCGAATGCGCTCGCCCTTGAGCAACTGGCCATCGACCACACGCACCAACATGACCACACCCACATAACTGTCAAACCAGCTGTCGACGATCATGGCCCGCAAGGGCGCATCGGGGTTGCCTTTGGGTGGCGGAATACGGGCGACCACCGCCTCCAAAATCTCATCAACGCCCATACCGGTTTTGGCCGAGCAAGGGATCGCATCATCGGCATCAATGCCAATCACGTCCTCGATTTCGGACTTGGCGTTATCGGGATCGGCGTTGGGCAAATCCATTTTGTTGAGCACCGGCACCACTTCCACACCCAAATCGAGCGCGGTGTAGCAATTGGCCACCGTCTGGGCTTCTACACCCTGACTGGCATCCACCACCAGCAAGGCACCTTCGCAGGCTGACAGCGAACGCGACACTTCGTATGAGAAGTCCACATGGCCAGGCGTGTCAATCAAGTTCAGGTTGTAAACCTGGCCGTCCCGGGCTTTGTACTGCAGCGCAGCGGTTTGCGCCTTGATGGTGATGCCGCGCTCTTTCTCGATGTCCATCGAGTCCAGAACTTGGGCTTCCATGTCGCGCGCTTCGAGACCCCCACAGCGTTGGATCAAGCGATCGGCCAGCGTGGATTTGCCATGGTCAATGTGGGCAATGATCGAAAAATTTCTGATGTGATTCATCAAGCAACGTCTGCAAGTGTTTGTGGATCTAGGATCCGTAAAAGAAAAAAGGGCGCGTCTGGTGTCGACGCGCCCTGAACCAACAATCTATGGCAACTGCGATAGTTGGGACTTCATTGTAGGCAAATTGGCCCACACGCACAGCCCCAAAAACACGTTTGGCAGGTCGTTGCTGCTTTGCAACATGGATTTTATACACATGTTATCCACAGCAAACATAACATCTTGCTGAACAACTTGTGGGCCATCTGTGGATCAGCGGTGGACTCCTGTGTGGAATCTCGCATCGTGAATTCACCCCTGCGCTTTATGCCATCAATCAATGGTCAAGACCCCTAATTTTATCCAAATTCGTTATGAGAGCCCAACAAAGTCAGTTGGCGCAAACTTTAAAAATCTTTTAAAGAAACCCAAAATTTTTGAACTCAGCCCGCTGAAAGCCTTGAATTGAGCCCAATGCCCTCCTGAGTGCTGTGGGCTTTTGACAAGTCGGCGCTTTCATTTAACGGGTCGAATCAGCACATATTGCGCCCCATCACCTCGGCGAATGAGGACGCTGATGGGGCGATTTTTATCCACACGGGACATGATCAGCTCAAACTCCTTGAGCGAAGTCACTTCGGCATTGGCAATGGCCACGATCAAATCACCTTCGCGAATACCCGCTCGGGCGGCCGCTTCGGTGGCCGCGTCAACGCGCACGCCACCACGGACACGAAACTCTTTCTTTTGTGCCTCAGTCAAACCACTGACCGCCAAACCCCAATGCTGGCCAGTGGCGACGGGTGCTTTTTTCTCGGGCGACGCCGCAGCCACTTTGTCGACCTCGATTTCGGCCACGGTGATGCTCAACTCCTTATGGCCACCACGACGGAAAACCGTGATGCCCACTTTGCTCCCCGGCTTGGTATTGCCAACCGCACGGGGCAAATCTGCGGGCTTTTCAATGGGCTTGCCATCAAAGCGCGTGATGATGTCACCGGCTTCCAAGCCCGCCTTTTCTGCGGGCGAGCCTTCTTCAACACCGCGCACCAAAACACCTTGCGCCTTGCCCAGACCGATGGACTCGGCAACGTCTTTGGTCACCGGCGCAATCTGGACACCAATGCGACCACGGCTGACGCGGCCACTCGCACGCAGTTGCTCACTGACTCGCATCGCCTCATCCATGGGAATGGCAAACGAGATGCCCATGAATCCACCCGAACGGGAATAAATTTGACTGTTGATGCCCACCACCTCACCGCGCATATTGATCAAAGGGCCCCCCGAATTACCCGGATTGATCGCCACATCGGTCTGAATAAATGACAGGTAGTCGCCTGTGTCGCGCTGCTTGGCGCTCACAATGCCCGCCGTGACCGTGTTCTCCAGGCCAAAGGGCGAGCCGATGGCCATCACCCACTCACCCACCCGCAAGCGGTTCACGTCACCCACCTTCACCGCAGGCAAGTCAGTGGCCTGGATTTTCACCACTGCAACATCGGTGCGTTTGTCAGCCCCCACAATGCGGGCCTTGAATTCCCGTTTGTCGGTCAGTGTCACCAGCACTTCGTCTGCGCCCTCCACGACGTGGGCATTGGTCATGATGAAACCATCGGCGCTCAAGATAAAACCAGAGCCCACCCCTTTCGGTTGCGCATCTTCCTGCGGTCTGTTTTGTCGTGGTGCCTGGCGCGGAACGTTGGGAATGGGCACACCAAAGAAACGCCTGAACAGTTCCTGCATTTCTTCGTCAGAGCCACCCGGGCTGACTTCGCTTGGCCGTGCTTTCTCCAGTGTGCGAATGTTCACCACCGAAGGACCTACCTGCTCCACCAGTTCAGTGAAATCCGGCAAGCCCCTGACGGAAGACCCGGCGCTTTGCGCCATGGCTGCACCAGAAACGCCCAAGCTCAATACGCCGAACCAGCTTGCGGCAACCAGCACAGTCACTGTGCATTTTTTACAAATTTTTTTGAACACCAATGCCTCCTTGGGCTTCATAACCATCTGCTGATTCAACAATAAATAATGTCAACAGCGTCGACTTCAAGTCTTCAATATTCATCGACTTCACGCTCGGCCATCTTTCGCTCGGGCCTTGGGCGCGAATATACCGCGCAGCGAAATCCGTGCCACGCCTGAGGCATTTCACGACCCACCATCCAGGCAAAGCGCTGGGTGGGCCACCCCGCGTTATTCAGCATGCGCACAGCCACCCAAAGCGCCGAGCCCACATCAGCCAGAACCACCAGTTGAATCCCTGTTTCATGCCCGCGTGCATCACGCCAGCACCAAGCCTCTCCGCTCCAAGCCAGAGAGCCGTCAGTCAACCATTCTTTCAAGTAAATAAACAGCGACACCATGACCAGAACGGCCCACAAGGCCCAAGCCCATGGCACCGAAGCGGTAACCCCCAAGCTCTGCACAAAGTACAAGCCGAAGGCACCGATCAACGCCAGCAGGACCAAAATCCAGCGCCCCCAAACAAAACGCCCCACCGGGAAAACCACAGGTGGGGCGTTGTGCATGATGACGACTCAGTTCAGATGCGTTTGAACACCAGAGAACCGTTGGTACCACCAAAGCCAAAGTTGTTTTTCAGGGCCACATCGATTTTCATATCGCGTGCTGTGTTGGCACAGTAGTCCAGATCACACTCCGGGTCAGGGTTGACCAGGTTGATCGTTGGCGGCACTTTTTGATGGTGCAGTGCCAACACGGTGAACACGCTCTCAATGCCGCCCGCGCCACCCAAAAGATGACCCGTCATGGACTTGGTCGAGCTGACCACGGTTTTATACGCATGATCGCCCAAAGCCGCCTTGATGGCACTGGTTTCGTTGATGTCACCCAGCGGCGTTGAGGTACCGTGGGCATTCAGATAGTCAATCTGGTCTGCGTTGACACCGGCATTGCGCATGGCGTTGATCATGGCGCGGCGGGGGCCGTCCATGTTCGGGGCGGTCATGTGACCAGCATCCGCGCTCATGCCATAGCC
>JAGNWH010000068.1:0-3158 GCA_017986055.1 Limnohabitans sp.
AGCTTCATTCGCCTTGCGAGCCGCGGTGCGCCCAGCCGGTGGTGTGTTTTTCGATGGCGCTGAACAGTTCGTACATGATCATGGCCATGGCCCCCACCACCACCAAACCCGAAAACGCCAGGCCCATCTGCATGGCCGAACCGGCCGAGATCAGCAGGTAGCCAATGCCTTCGTTCGAGGCGGTCATCTCCGACACGGTGGTGCCCACAAAGGCCAAGGTGATGGCCACTTTGAGCGAGCCATAAAAGTAGGGCATGGAGCGGGGCAGGCCGACTTTGACCAGCACGTCCCAGCGCTTGGCACCCAGCACGCGCAGCACGTCTTCCAGTTCAGGCTCCAGCGTGGCCAAACCCGTGGCGATGTTCACCATGATCGGGAAAAAACTGATGAGGAACGCTGTGAGGATGGCGGGGCCGATGCCGATGCCAAACCACACCACCAAGATCGGCACAAACGCCGCTTTGGGCAGCGCGTTGAAAGCGGTCATGAGCGGGTAGACGGCGGCATAGGCCAGGCGCGAGCTGCCGATCACAAATCCCAGCAGCACCCCCACCACGATGGCGATGCCAAAACCCACCATGGTGACCCAGTAGGTGCGCCAGGCATGGCCCGCGATCACATCGCGGTATTCGACGGTTTGCTCGGCAATGCGCCAGGGGCTGGGGAACACGAATTCCGACACATTGAAGACGCGGCACAAGCCTTCCCAGATCAACAGGGTCAGCACCAGCAAGATCCAGGGGGACCAGCTTTCGAGGGATTTTTTGTTCATGGGGGCTCCCGCTTATTGGTTGATCGCCGCACCGGTCTTGCGCATGGCACCGATGTGGCCGCGCAGCTCGTGCACGATGTTGGTGAATTCGGGGGTGTAGGTGATCTCCAGATCACGCGGGCGCGGCAGATCGATTTCGCGTTTGACGACAAAGCGGCCGGGGCTCTTGCTCATCACATACACCGTGTCGGCCAGAAACACCGATTCGCGCAGGTCGTGCGTGACCAGGATGACGTTGAATTTTTGCTCGGTCCACAGGTCGCGCAAGATGCACCAGAGTTCTTCGCGTGTGAACGCATCGAGCGCGCCAAAGGGCTCGTCGAGCAGCAGCATTTTGGGTTCGTGGATCAGGGCCCGGCAGATGCTGGCGCGTTGCTGCATACCGCCCGACAGTTGCCAAGGAAACTTGTCTTCGTAGCCACCCAGGCCCACCGTGTTGAGCAGCTTGCGGGCACGTTCAACGTATTCGGCCTTCTTTTGCTTGAAGTTGGAGCGGTAGGGCTCGACGATTTCGAGCGGCAAGAGCACGTTGTCGAGCGTGGTGCGCCAAGGCAGCAATGACGAAGCCTGAAACGCCATGCCGCTGATCTTGAGCGGGCCGGTCACGGCTTGTCCATCCACATGGATGGTGCCTTTGCTGGGCATTTTCAGGCCCGTGGTCAGCTTCATGAAGGTCGATTTGCCGCAGCCCGATGGGCCGACGATGGCGATGAACTCGCCTTGCTTGACCTGCAGGTTGATGTCTTCTACCGCGAAGTGGTTTTGTGCCAACAACTCGTCGTTGTAGGCCAGCCAGACATTCTGGAAATCGACGAATGCGTCTTGTGACATGGTGAAAACTCTGAAATGGTGTTCGAAAGTGTATACAGGCAGCATCCTGTAAAAGCCCACCACAACCACAAAGGTTGAAGTGGGCTCAAGTCAGTGCCGGGTGTATTTGCCAGGCGCTTTATTTTTTGGGCTTGGGCAGAATGTCCAGCTCTTTGGCCGTGGGCAGGAACGAACCGTTCCAGATGTCGTCCACTTTCACGCGGGTCTTGGTGTTGAAGGCGTCAGACACTTGCGAGGCCATGAGGGTCAGGCGTGGGCCATTGATTTGGCCAAAGCCTTCAGCACGGGCCGATGGGCTGTTGATCACGGTGTCAATGGCCAATTGCAGGCGGCGTGTTTCCAGGGCCACGTTGATGATGCCGTCGCGGGCTTTGACCGACTCAATGGCTTTGGCTGGGTCGGTGATCACGTCTTTGGCCCCTTTGGTGAAGGCGCTCAGGAAGGCTTTCACGGCGGCTGGGTTTTCCTTCAGGATCTTGGGCGAGGCGATGATCGCGTTGCCATAGAGCTTCACGCCAAAGTCAGGGTACTGCATGACCACCACGTCTTCGGCTTTCACGCCACGCGCTTCGATGTTCAGCAGCGAGGTGAAGGTGAAACCCGTGATGGCGTCCACATCGCCGCGCACCAGCATGGTTTCGCGCAGAGGTGGGTCCATCGCGGTCCAGGCCACGTTGCCAATGCCGTTGGCTTTCTGGAAGATGGGGAAGGCGCGGCGGCCAGCGTCAAACACGGGGGCACCGAGCTTTTTGCCCGCCAGGTCAGCCGGGGTCTTGATGCCGGATTTCTTCAGGGCCATGACCGAAGCGGGGGTGTTGTTGTAGACCATCATGATGGCCACAGGCTTGTTGGGCGCGTCGGGGTTGTTGGCGTGAAACTCCATCAACGCGGCCAGATCGGCAAAGCCCAGGTCGTATGTGCCCGAAGCCACGCGGGTGACCGCGCCACCCGAACCGTTGCCTGAGTCCACAGTCACGTCGAGCTTGGCATCCTTGAAATAGCCCTTGGCTGCAGGTTGCAAAAAGAACGCGGCAGGGCCTTCAAAACGCCAGTCCAGCTGAAATTTGATGGGGGTTGTTTGGGCTTGGGCGGTGCCAAAAGCGGCAGCAGCAGCCAACACGGCGGTGGCTTTGAGTAAGAAACGCTTGTTCATGAGGGGCTCCAGGGTCAAATAAACGGTGAATCTTGTCTAGCAAAATCGGTGCCATTATCGACCATGGGTCTGACGGCTCATGTCAGGTCCATCCCCTAGAAATCCTCATTTTTGGTGCAGCTTGGCTGGGGCTGTGCACCAAATTGGCGTTTTGGTGGTGTGCCCACTCATAAAGTCATGGACCCCCGATCCAGTCGGGGGTGACAAAGCCAGAAGTCAAGGCCCCCCGATCTGGTCGGGGGTGACAAAGTCAGAAGTCAAGGCCCCCCGATCTGGTCGGGGGTGACAAAGCCAGAAGTCATGGACCCCCGATCCGGTCGGGGTGACAAGTGTGTTGTCATGCCCGGCTTGACCGGGTATCCATGTCTTCTTTTGCCCTGGTTCAGTGCGCCTCGGCTTGCT
>JAGNWH010000068.1:3258-11277 GCA_017986055.1 Limnohabitans sp.
GTCGGGGGTGACAAAGCCAGAAGTCATGGACCCCCGATCCGGTCGGGGTGACAAGTGTGTTGTCATGCCCGGCTTGACCGGGTATCCATGTCTTCTTTTGCCCTGGTTCAGTGCGCCTCGGCTTGCTTGGCGGCCTCGATCGCGTCGCGGTTGTCACCGCTGGCGCCATTGAAGAACAGGTTCAAAGCCACTGCGCTGAGGGACGCCAGCAAGATGCCCGACTCGATCAGCGGGTGCAGGCCATGCGGCATCCACTGTTTGAAGTTGGGGGCGATCAGCGGGATCATGCCGATGCCGATCGAAATCGCCACGATCATCGCGTTGAAGCGGTTGTTCTTGAAGTCCACATTGCCCAGGATGCGGATGCCAGTGGCCGCCACCATGCCGAACATCACCAGACCCGCGCCGCCCAGCACCACGGTGGGCAGCGATTCGATCAGCGCAGCCATTTTGGGCAAGAGGCCCAAGGCCACCAAAATCAAGCCACCGGCCACACAGACAAAACGGCTTTTCACGCCCGTCACCGCCACCAAGCCCACGTTTTGCGAGAAGCTGGTGTAGGGGAAGGTGTTGAAAATGCCGCCGATCAGCGTGCCCAGGCCGTCGGTGCGCAGACCGCGTGTGAGCGCGGCTTGGTCGACCTTTTTGTCGGTCATTTCGCCCAAGGCCAAAAACATGCCGGTCGACTCGATCATCACCACAATCATGACCAGGGTCATGGTCAGGATCAGCACCGGCTCAAACACCGGCATGCCGAAGTGGAACGGCATGATCACGTCAAACCAGGCGGCTTTGCCCACTTTGTCGAAGTTCATCAGGCCCATGGCTGTGGCCACCACGCCGCCGATCACGATGCCCAACAGCACCGAGATGTTGGCCAGAAAGCCTTTGGCAAAACGCGAGATCAGCATGATGGACACCAGCACCAAAGCCGCAATGCCCACGCCAGTCAGGTCGGCGTATTTGGGGTTGGGCATCTTGGGCAAGAGCGCCAGGTCTTTGGGAATGGCGGGCAACACGGAACCCGGTGCGCTGGCAGCTGCCGCTGCCGCATCAAGCCATTGTTTGTGCTCGGGCGTCACGATGCTGGGCGCAGTGGGGCCAAAGGGGTTGCCAAAAATCCAGTTGATGCCGATGCGCATCAAGCTGATGCCGATCACGGCAATGATGGTGCCGGTGACCACAGGCGGGAAGAAGCGCAACAAGCGGCTCACCAGTGGCGCGATCAGGATCGAGATGATGCCCGCCCCAATGATGGAGCCGAAGATCAGCTGTGCCCCCAGCTCGCCCGGGTTGGCGTTGGCCATGGCCACCATGGGCGCTACCGACGCGAACGTCACGCCCATCATCACGGGCAGGCGAATGCCAAACCACTGTGTGGCACCCAGCGACTGGATCAGGGTGACCAAGCCGCAGCAAAACAGGTCAGCCGAAATCAGGTACGCCACGTCTTGCGGGCTGAGCTTGAGGGCGCGGCCCACGATCAGGGGCACGGCCACAGCACCGGCGTACATCACCAGCACATGTTGCAGGCCCAAAGCGGCGAGCTTGCCATTGGGCAAATGCTCGTCCACGGGGTGGATGGTTGAACTCATGGAGGTGTCTCCTGGAAAGTAAACAGAGGGAAAACCGCAAAGAGGCTAAATGTGTGCTTCTTTGTGTTTCAAACTGTATACAAAAAATCCAGGGCTGACCTTAGGGATTACCCAGGTGCTGCAAAACAGCTTGTAGGCGTGCCCCAAATGATCAAGATCAAATTCAACCAGGGCATCGGGTCAGATACTTGAACCCGTCACCGTCGAAAGCCTTTCGAGGGTCTTCACACAAGGTTTTGACATGAAAAATACCCATCCGATCGATCGCTGGCTGCGTCTTGCATTGGCCATTGGCTTGGCTCAATGGGCTTATTTTTGGTTGACGTCGGCCGCTCAATGGCCGGTTTATGCCGTGGCGGCGATTCTGGGGGGCACGGCTTTGCTTCAGTTTTGTCCGGTGTACCGTTGGTTGGGCGTAAGCACCGCAAGCCGTTCATCGGGTGAGGTGGGCATGGCGTGGAAAGCCTTGGGATGGGCCGCTTTGCTGGCCTTGCTGGTCGGCGGCAGCTATGGCAGTGCGGCCTTTAGCCGAAAACTTTTTCTTGAAGAGTTCAACGCCATGAACCATTTTTACAAGCAAACCCTGTTCTTGACGGGCAAGAATGAGCGGGAAAAGGCCAACGCCGACTATGACCGCTTGATGCCCGCGTGGCTTGCATTTCAGTCAAAGTACACAAAATATCGCCCCTATGCGTTGCGCACTGACACCCAATTGAGCGCCGATCTCGTGTCGGTGCAGGCCATGCTGTCCGGCGTTGAGCCAGCGGTTCGCAGCGGCGATCTGCATCAAGCCCATTTGGATCTGGAAAAGGTGCGCCCTGTGTTTCAGGACATGCTCAAGCGCAATGGCTTCTCTTTGTTGTCAGTGGCTTTGGTCGATTTTCACGACAACATGGAGCAGATGCTCGATGCGGCACAAGCCCGAGACGTTCAGAAAATCATCCAGCTTTATCCCGCCGTCAGTGACAAACTTCGACAAGTTGAAGAGCAAGCCAACGATGCCGAAATTCAGGCCATTCGTCAGCACCTGGATGCGTTGATGGCGATGGCGCAAGCAGACAAGCGCGATGGCTTGTCAGGCCAGGCCGACAAGCTCAAGAGCAGCTTCGTGAAGGTGTACCTTCAACGTGGTTGATGGCGAGCGGGTGACGCAGCCGGGCTGACTTCAGCGCAGGCCATCAGACCCATCAGGCCAGCAAATCCAGCAAGGTCCGCGCAATCACTTTGGTGGCGCGGCGCAGGTCTTCCAGCTGCACATGCTCGTCTGAGCGCTTGGCGTTGGACTCGCGCACGGTGCGCGGGCCTGCGCCATAGATCACGCCGGGGATGCCGCGTTCCACGTACAGGCGCACGTCGGTGTACAGCGGCGTGCCCACCGCGGGGATGGCTTCGCCAAAGAGTTCGCCACCGTGTTTTTGGATCGCGTCGACCATTGGCTGGTTGCCCGCCAAGGGCTTCATGGCGTTGGCCAGCAGCATGCGGCGCACATCCACTTTGAGTTCTTGGCCGCCGCGTGGGGGCTTGAAGCTGGCGGCCGCGTCGGCAATGGTCTGGCGGATGCTGGCTTCGACTTCGGCCGGGTTTTCTTCGGGGATCATGCGGCGGTCGAGTTTGAAGACGACCTTGCCGGGCACCACATTGGTGTTGGTGCCGCCACTGATCTGGCCCACGTTCAGGTAGGGGTGTGTGATGCCCTCTACCTGTGACGTGACTTTTAAATACTGGGTGTTCAGCGCGTGCAGTGCGTTCAAGATGTGCACCGCGCCTTGCAGTGCATCGGTGCCGCTGTCGGGGATGGCGGCGTGCGCCATCTCGCCTTGCACCGTCACTTCCATTTGCAGGCAGCCGTTGTGCGCGGTGACCACCTGGTAGCTGAAGCCTGCGGCAATCATCAAATCGGGCTGGGTCAAACCCTTGGCCAGCAGCCAGCCGGGGCCCATTTCGCCACCGAATTCTTCGTCGTACGTGAAGTGCAGTTCCACGCCGCCTTTGAGTGGGGCTTTCAGTGATTCGAGTGCCCGCGTGGCAAAGGTGAAGGTGGAAAAGTCGCACTTGCTCACGGCAGTGGCGCGGCCATACATCGCGCCGTTGTGAATCTCGCCGCCGTAGGGTGGGTAAGTCCAGCCTTCGCCGGGGGGCACCACGTCGCCGTGGGCGTTCAGCGCAATGGTTTTGCCCTCGCCATACTTCCGGCGCACGATCAGGTTGGTGATCGACTCCAGCCCATAGGCTTTGACTTCGGAGGCAGGAACAGGGTGTTTCTCGGCCTCAAAGCCCATGGGCTTGAGCAGCTCGGCAGTGCGCTCGGCATGAGGCGCGTTGTTGCCAGGCGGGGTGTCGGTGGGCACTTGCACCAGCGCCTGCAAAAACTGCACCTGTTCGTCAAAGTGCGCGTCGATCCAGGTGTCGAGTTGTTGGTATTGTTGGGCTGTAGCGCTCATGACAGTTCCTGAGAGAGTTGGTTCAAAACATGGGTGAAAGCGTCGACGCACAGCTGCATGTCGCAGCTGGTGGTCGATTCGAGCGGGTTGTGGCTGATGCCTGCGTTTTCGCCGCGCACAAACAACATGGCTTGCGGCATGACTTCGTGCAGCTTCATGGCGTCGTGGCCCGCGCCGCTGGGCAGCTTGAAAAGCGGCACACCCAGGGCGCTTACGGCGCGTTCCCAGCGGGCTTGCCACTCGGGGGCGCTGGGCGCAGCGGCAGCGCTCATGGTGCGTTCGGCGCTGTAGCGCACGCTGCGACGCTCGCTGATGGCGTGCAGTTGGGCCATCACGTCGGCGACCAGCGCATCGCGCTGTGCGTCGGTGGGGGCGCGCATGTCCAGGCTGAAGGTGCAGCGTCCCGGCACCACGTTGATCGAGCCGTTGGGCACATTCAGCTGGCCGATGGTGGCCACCGAGTCGCCGTCTTGGGCCGCACGTTGCTCCATGTAAAGCGCCAGTTCGGCCACGGCGCAGGCCGCGTCGCGGCGGCGGTCCATGGGGGTGGTGCCTGCGTGGCTGGCAGTGCCAATGATTTCGCACAGGTAGCGCTCGCTGCCGTTGATCGAGGTGACCACGCCCAGCGGGATGTTCACTTCGTTGAGCACCGGGCCTTGCTCGATGTGCACTTCGACAAAGCCCAGGTACTGCGCCGGGTCGCGCTGGATTTTGGGAATGTCTTCCACACACAGGCCCGCGTGCTGCATGGCCGCGCGCATGGTGATGCCGTCGGCATCTTGTTGCGCCAGCCATTCGGGCTTGAAGTCACCGATCAAGGCACCAGAGCCCAAGAACGTGGCCTTGTAGCGCTGGCCTTCTTCTTCAGAAAAGGCCACCACCTCGATGCCAAAGGGCAGACGTTGCCCCTTGTGGTGCAGCTGCTGCACACAGGCCATGGGCACAAAGATGCCCAGGCGGCCATCGTATTTGCCGCCGTTGCGCACGGTGTCGTAGTGGCTGCCAGTCAGCAGGTATTTGCCGCCAGATGTGGCGGGGTGGTAACGGCCCACCACGTTGCCCACAGCGTCGGTGTGTACCTCGTCAAAGCCGCAGTCGCGCATGTTTTGCGTGATGCGCTGGGCACACGCCCGGTGCGCATCGGTCAGGTAAGTGACGGTGAGTTGGCCCAGCTCGGCAAAGCCGGTGTCTGAATGTTGGGCCAGTTTTTCTTGCCAGTCCCAGACCTGGTGGCCGAGGGTGGGCTCGAAGTCAAACTTGTCGTTCAGGCGAATTTCAACGATGCGGTGGATGTTGCGCAGGCACTCTTGCAATTCGAAGTCGGGGTGGCCGTGCAGGCGGCGCTCAAACGCGTCGATGATCTGCCGTTTGTTGTAGCCCACCCCCCGCGGGCCGCGCACCGCCAAGATGAAGGGCCAGCCAAACTTGGCGTTGTAGTCGGCGTTGAGCTGTTGGATTTGGGCGAACTCTTGGGGCGTGCAGTCGGTCAGACCCGCCTTGGTTTGTTCGTTCGTTGATTCTGCCGTGAGCGTTTTGCTGACCATGGCCTTGCCCGCCAGTTCCGGGTGGGCGCGGATGAGGCCGAGCTGCGCCTCGCGCCCAGCGTGGGCCAAGACTTCGCACATGGCGTGTTTCAGATGCGCCAGCGATGTGAAGGGGCGCTCGTTCAGCGCCTGCTCGGCGATCCAGGGCGAGTGCTCATACAGGCCGTCGAGCATTTGCGCCGCCTCTTCACGGCTGGCGTTATTGAGTTGTTCCAACGTGATGGGCATGGTCAATCCTTGTAGGGGTGTGTGGCTTTCCAGTGCCGTGCGATGTCGATGCGCCTCGCCACCCACACTTTGTCGTGCGACTGGATGTGGTCCAAAAAGCGTTGCAGTGCGGTGATGCGTCCGGGGCGTCCCAGCAGGCGGCAGTGCATGCCGATGCTCATCATCTTGGGCGCGTTGTCGCCGTTCGGGTCCCCTTCGGCATAGAGCGCGTCAAAGGTGTCTTTCATGTATTGAAAGAAGGGATCGGCATGCGAATAACCCTGTGGCAGCGCGAAGCGCATGTCGTTGCAGTCCAGGGTGTAGGGCACGATCAACTGTGGCGCATCGCTGCCGTCGCTTTTGCGTACCTTCATCCAGAAGGGCAGGTCGTCGCCGTAGTAGTCGCTGTCGTATTCAAAGCCGCCAAAGTCGGCCACCAGGCGGCGCGTGTTGGGGCTGTCGCGGCCGGTGTACCAGCCCAGTGGCCGCTCGCCTGTGAGTTCTTGCAAAATGTTCATGGCCTCGGCCATGTGGGCGCGTTCGGTGGCCTCGTCGATGTGCTGGTAGTGGATCCACTTGAGGCCGTGGCAGGCGATGTCGTAGCCCAGCTCTTTGAAGGCGGCGGTCACGTCGTCGTGCTTTTGCAATGCAGTGGCCACGCCAAACACCGTGAGCGGCAGGCCGCGTTTTTCGAACTCACGCAGGATGCGCCACACGCCCGCCCGAGAGCCGTATTCGTAGATGCCTTCCATGCTGATGTGCCGCTCAGGGAAGGATGCAGGGTTGAACATCTCGGACAAAAACTGTTCGGAGCCCGCATCGCCATGCAGTACCGAGTTTTCACCGCCTTCTTCGTAGTTCAAGACAAACTGCACCGCCACGCGTGCGCCGCCCGGCCATTGTGCGTGTGGCACATGGCGGCCATAGCCCTTGAGGTCGCGGGGGTAGGGGAGGGTCGAGTCGTAAGTGCTCATGGTCGTTTTGTGGCTTCAGGCCAGGGCCAAAGAAATGTCGTGCGTCGGTACTTTGCGGTCGAAGGTCAGGCTTTCCTCGACATGCAGCAGGTGTTCGTGCATCAAGCGCACGGCCAGGTCAGCGTTACGGGCTTCGAGTGCGCCCACGATGTCCGCATGTTCGTCGGTGGAGTGTTCGGCCTCGTTGCGTGACTGGTACATCAATGTGATCAAGGCGCAGCGCGAGATCAGCTCGCCCAGCACCTGGGCCAGCACATCGTTGTGCATCAACTCGGCCATGCGCACATGAAAGTCGCCCAGCAACTCGGTGCGGCCCGTGATGTCGCCCTGTGTCACGGCTTCGCGTTCTTGTTTGATGTGTTCCTTCAGGGCCACGATTTGTTCCGGCGTGACTTGCTGGACAAAGGCGCGGGTCATCTCGGCTTCCAGCATGCGGCGCACGGCAAACACCTGCTGCGCCTCTTCGACTGAAGGCGCCGCCACAAATGCGCCACGGGCCGGTTCGAGCTTGATCAACCTGTTTTGCGACAGTTGAAACAGCGCCTGCCTGACCAACGTGCGCGAGACGCCAAAGTGGTCAGCCAGCTTTTGCTCTGCCAACTTGGAGCCGGGCAGCAAGCGGTGCTCCACGATGGCGCGGGTCAGCGACTCGACAATGTGGTGCGTGGTGGAAGTTTCCATGTCTCGCGGTCCCTTTTCGGGTGATGACCCGGGTGTTTTGATGTCTGCGGCAGAAATGATAGCCACTAAAAGCAAAATTGTATACACTTCGGTCGACCGGTTTGGCGGGCTTTTTAAAGCCTTGCAAAAACCACCTTTTTGACCCCATTCAAAACAAGCGAGCAAGACCATGGGATTGAGCACTCACGTTCTGGACACGATGCACGGCTGCCCCGCCGCCGGTATGCAGGTTTCTCTTTTCACCACCCAAGGCGATCAGGCCACCTTGGTCAAAAGCTTCACGCTGAACAGCGACGGTCGCAACCCCGACGGCATGCTGTACGACCATGCCAGCCTGCGCAAAGGCACCTATCGCCTGGTCTTCAATGTGAGTGACTACTTCAAGTCCAAAGGCCTTGAACTGCCCGAACCCCACTTTTTGAACAAAGTCAGCCTGGACTTTGGCGTGGCCCACGAAGACCAGCACTACCATGTCCCACTGCTGGCCAGCCCATGGAGCTACTCGACCTATCGAGGCTCCTGAATTAATTGGGATCTGACCCTGATTGATTTTGGGATTTGACCCCGATTAACGATT